>JADFJI010000017.1 GCA_022566235.1 Chloroflexota bacterium | reverse complement strand
CATAGACACTCTTAGAGAAGACCCGGACGCATCTTCGATTATGAAGGAAGAGCAGGAGCACTTCGGCGCTCTAGGTAAACTTGCCGGCACCGCTGGGTATGCCCAGATCGTATCCTTGGAGCGGCGGCACTACAGCGGCACGGCCAACATCAGGGCAGGAGTGCTGGGGTTCAACGATGGGCTTGTGTCCAATCTGAGTCTGGTGATGGGCGTAGCCGGGGCCACCACCGAGACCAGCTTCATAGTGCTGGTGGGGGTCTCGGGTCTGCTGGCCGGCGCGTTCTCTATGGCGGCGGGAGAGTATGTTTCCGTCAGGGCCCAGAGGGATATATACGAGAAAGAGATAGAGGTGGAGCGGGCCGAGCTGGAAGAGTTCCCGGAGGAGGAGCGCCACGAGTTGGCGTTGATCTACCAGTCAAAGGGCTTCACCAGGGAAGAGGCCCGGGCCGTGGCGGAGCGGATTATGTCCGATCCGAAGGTAGCCCTGGAGACCCTGGCCAGGGAGGAGCTGGGCCTTGACCCATCCCAGCTTGGCTCGCCGTGGATGGCGACAATAAGCTCCTTCATCGCCTTTGGCCTGGGGGCGCTGATACCCGTGTTACCCCATATTGTCAGCGATGGCGTCGTGGCCTTCTCCCTAAGCATCGGACTGAGTGGACTGATGACCGTAGCCATCGGTGTATTGCTGGGCATCATCACGGGTAAAAACCCGGTGTGGAGTGGGGGGCGCATGTTGCTGGTTGCGGCGGCTGCGGCCTCGGTGACCTTTGGCATAGGCAGCGTGGTTGGTTTAACTCTGGATTAGAGGGGATTAGATATCAGATATACGCTTTCACTGCTTGCTATCGGGATTGGGGTTCTGGCCCTGGCTTCCGCCTGCGGTGGCGGATCGTCCTCAGATGGAGAAGGCGGTAAGGTGCCGGCCCGCACAAACATCCTGGTCGGCATTCGTCTGGGGGATATTCTCGGGGACTCCGACCTCATCGATCTGGCGAACAGCGTTGTTACCCCACTGGGCGAAAATGCAGCTCTGGACCGGGCCCTCGACGAGATAATCGAGAAGGCGGGTTTCGATCCCCGGGCCGTGACGCATGCGCTGCTCTTCGGTGATGTGGGGTCGGATGAGTACTTCGGCATATTCATAGAGGGATCCATCGACCAGGACTCTCTTCTCTCGGCCCTGGAGACGGAGCAGGGGCCACTGGTCAAAGGGGAATATAAGGGCCATGAGCTACATACAGCTCCCGATGGGGAGGTATCCGTGGCCTTCCTGGACTCGGGAGAGATCTTGATAGGTTATCCCGAGACGGTTCGAGATACCATTGACGTTATGGAGGGAGAAGGGGAAGCCCTGGTCGGGTCTTTACTGGACGCCTTCGAGAGCCTGGGGGAGTCTTTGGTGCGGATGTCGATAACCATCCCGGCGGGGACACTATCAGAGGACGGGCTTCTTGATAGGGCCCCTTTCCCCGGCTTCAACCTCGATCTCTTCACGGAGATACAGACCATAGGGCTTACATTCGACAAAGAGGGAGAGGACCTAAGCTTTTCGGTGGCCCTTGGTTATCCGGATGAAGAGGGCGCTGTGATGGTTGTCGAAGCCTTCGATGCCCTAGTGACCGTCTTTGGGGCCTTCTCCGACGACCCGGAGCTGGCCCGCCTGCTGGACGAGATAAAGATATCGGCCTCCGGTCCCTCGGCCACCATAAGCTACGACGCTACTATCGGTGAGCTTACGGCTGCCCTGGAAAGCCTGGGGGAGTTGGGACCGGACCTGCTGTCAGGCGACCTGTTCGGGGGGCTATTCAGGGAGGATGGCATACCGGCCCCTATTGCCGTCCCCCGCCTTCTCATCCCGAGCGAGCTGCATTTCCCTGCCAGCTCCGTTGATGGCCAAACCCATGTGCCCGTCGGGACCCGGGTCACGACCTACAAGAGCAATCCCCCCGTTTCGGGGCCTCACTGGTCACAAGCAGGGGTTGCTCCTATAGACTGGGGCATCTATTCTCAGCCCATCGCCGACGAGATACTGGTACACAACCTGGAGCACGGGGGCATACTCATTCACTACGGCATCGGGATTGCCCCCGAGATAGTGGACCAGCTTAAGGAGTTCGTCCAGGGCCAGAGGGCGGGTGTCGTGGGTTTCGTGCTAGCGCCAAGAGTCAACCTCCCCGCCCCTATCGTCTTGAGCGCCTGGGAGTATTATCTGCCTCTGCTCTCGTATGACGAGGAGGCAATGGAGTTTTTTGTCAGAACCCACTACGACCAGGGGCCTGAGGCATTGAGTGGGGGTCAATAGACACGGGTCTTGACGGGCCTGTTACAGAACTCGCAACGAGCAGGAGAATCTGTGGCCGCGACTTCAAGATGAGGAGGCGGCCAGGATCTCCCTTAGCTGGTCTATAGACAGGTTGCCGCCGCTTACCACCAGGGCCACCTTCTTGCCTGCAAGCCGGGCCCTGATTTTCAGGGCCCCCGCCAGGGATACGGCCCCAGCGCCCTCGGTCAGGGTATGGGCCTTCTCCAGAAGCAGTAATATGGCCGCTTTGATCTCCTCCTCGCTGACCAGGATAAAGTCGTCCAGGAGGTCTCGCATGATCTCCTGGGTCAGCTCGAAGGGGACCCGGGTGGCCAGCCCCTCGGCAAAAGTCTCCATACTAGCTTCGACGTAGGAACCGCTCTTCCAGGAAAGAAATGCGGCTGGGGCCTTCTCTGCTCCCACGCCAATGACCTGGATGTTGGGATTGATGGCCTTGGCGACGATGGCCGTCCCCGAGACTCCACTGCCTCCTCCCACCGGCACGATTACTACGTCTACGTCGGGCAGGTCCTCCAGGATTTCCAGGGTGTAGGTCCCTACGCCCGAGATCAGATGAGGCTCGTTGGCGCTGTGAATGTATCGATATCCGAACTCTGCGGTAAGCTTTTCCACCTGCTCCCGGGCCTCGTCGAAGTCGGCCCCGTGGAATACCACTTCGGCTCCCAGGTTGCGCATTGACTCCACCTTGCCTGGGTTGGCGCCCTCGGGCACAACGATCACCGACCTCACCCCGAAGATCCTGCAGGCATAAGCTATCGACTGGCCGTGGTTACCCGTGGAGGCCGATATCACCCCTCGGGCCTTCTCGTCTTCATGAAGATGAGAGATCAGATTGAGGCCTCCTCTTATCTTGAAGGCCCCAGTGGCGTGGTGATTCTCGTGTTTGAGGTACACCTCCGCTCCCAGGGCCCGGCTGAGCCCCGGATAGTGGTGCAAGGGAGTCTTGTTTATGTACTCGCCTATTATCCTGCGGGCGGTGTATACGTCCTCCAGGGTTGGTCTTTCTTGCATGGGATCACGCCTCTGGTGTAAAGCTTCTCTGCTGAGTTGTTCGATTAAACGTATGCAGCCGGGCCTGCGCCTCCGTATAATAGGCCCTGGTATGGCATGGCGCAATGCTAGATGAAAGACACAGTAAAGGAGAGATTCTGGTTGCCGAGGATTCATCCTTGGCCCGTCGCCGGGTCGCGGCATGCCTAATCCTGGCTGGATATGACGTCACCACCGCCAGCGACGGCCAGGAGGCGCTGGAAAGGGCCCGGTCTCAGCCCCTCGACCTGATATTCCTGGACGCGGCAATGCCGAGGCTCGGCACCCGGGATATCGTGGTCGGATTGAAGGGGTCGAGGGATACAGCGTCCATCCCCATTGTAGTCATGGCGCCCCGGGCCCCAGACACCGAGAACCTCATAGGCGGGGGGCTGGAATATGACTTTCTCCTCCACAAGCCCATTAACCGCGACGATCTGCTGGCCGTAGCCCGATCTCTGATCAGGAGCGGAAGGGAGGCCCGGGCTTCCCTTCCGGCGAGCAGAGTGGTGAGAGGGTTGGAAGGGGTGCTGGAGGTCCTGGACCCGGATACGCGAGATCACTCCCATAGGGTGGGAGAATATGCCTATCAGCTGGGTGCAAGACTGGGATTGACCCTCAGCGAATGCGAGGGCCTCAGGCGGGGGGCCTTTCTCCATGACATTGGCAAAGTGAGGATCGGAGGCGCCGTGCTGTCCAAGTCAGGCCCCTTGACCTCTGAAGAGACGAAGATGATGAGAGAGCACCCCTCACATGGAGCCCGCATATTGGAGGGGTTCGAGGTTCGGGGTATAGCGGGAGAGGCGATACGGCATCACCACGAACGATGGGACGGCAGCGGGTACCCCGACAGACTGACGGGCGAGGCGATCCCTCAAACTGCCCGCATACTGGCCGTGGTGGACGCTTTCGACGTGATAGTCAGCGGCCGGCCGTATCAGGAGGCAGCGTCCTACTCCCGAGCGTTTGACCTTCTCAGGCAAGAGAAGGGCAGACAGTTTGACCCCCAACTGGTGGATGCCTTCCTGGAGATGATGGCTCCCGAGATGGTGTCATCACGGGCCGGCACAAGCCGGAGGCCCCTCGAGGAATGAGGCCCGCGGCAGTGATCTCGTTCAGAATGATGGGTGACATTTAGATCTGAGTACAGACGGTTCTCCTGGCACGTCATATTGTGATAAAGTGTACGGAGCAATACAGTGTGACTAACGGACCGACGGTGTCCTATAGGACAGGAACGGATTGAACTGACCGGCCCAGATGTAAGAAGATGTAACCATGAGTCGACTAAAGAGCATAGACGAAGCCTCGGTTGTAATGATAGAGCCCAACCCTGATGTACCCGAGATACATCCCGGAGACACTGTAAAGGTTCACGCCAAGGTGATCGAGGGCACTCGAGAGCGGATCCAGGTGTTTCAAGGGACGGTGATAAGGATTCGGTCCGGGGGCTCGGACGCCAACTTCACGGTTCGGCGCATCTCCCACGGAGTAGGGGTTGAGAGGACCTTCCTCTTTTACTCTCCTCGCCTCCAGAAAGTGGAGTTGATGAGGCTGGGCCGGGTCCGCCGCGCTCGTCTCTACTACTTGAGGGGTCGTTCCGGCAAGGCGGCCCGCATCCGGGAAAAAGGCTTTTCTTAAAGCGGGTGGCCTGTGCCCTGGCATTGGGCCAAGGGACGGGCCTACGACTTCGTTCCCGAGGTGGTAGATGCGATTCGCGGAGGTCGCCGTTGATACCCCCTGGACGCGCAACAGGACCTTCACCTATTCGATCCCGGGGCATATCAACCTGGAGCTTGCTCATTCGGTTTGGGTGCCCTTCGGCCCTAGGAGGCTCCAGGGGATAGTTTTCGACATCACCGACACTCCCTCTGTCCAAGAGACCAAAGACATCATCTCGGTGATAGACCCCTCACCCCTCCTCACATCCGCCCACCTGGCCCTGGCCCGCTGGATCTCGCAGCGCTACCTGGCCTCGTTATTCGATTCTACGGCCCTCATGTTGCCACCCGGCTTCCGGCGTCGGGTGCTGACCGAGTACGCCCTCGATCCCAACTGGGATTCGTCATCTCTGGTGCTGACCCCGGCCCAAAGCAAGGTTGTGGAGCATCTGCGGGATGAGGAGTCATCGGAGCTACGCTCCATTAAGAGGGCCGTGGGCGCCGGGGCCGCCTCTGCCGCCGAGCAGCTCGTTCGCAGAGGGATATTGACCCGGGAATGGCGATGGGCCCGGCCGATGGTGGGGCCTAAATTCCTGTCGACGGTCCGTCTGGTTGTCTCTAAGGAAGAGGCGTCAGTCCTACTCCATGCCAATGCCATCAGAAAGAACGCGGTGCAGCAGGTAAGGTTGGTGGAGGCCCTTGTCGAATGTGACGGTCCGGTGCCTGTACCGGAGCTCAGGGAGAGAGGGGTCGGGCCTGTGGCTGTCAGGGCGTTAGAAGCCCGGGGCCTCGTTGTCATTGACCGGGTTCGGGTATATCGGGACCCTCTCGGCTCTCGGCAATACCAGGCCACTCGACCTCACGACCTGACCGAGGCCCAGACACGAGCCTGGGACTCCATCTCCGGGGCTATGGACAGAGTCGCCGATCCAAGTATCCGACGGGAGGGGCCTGTGGTTTTTCTCCTTCGCGGCGTGACGGGGAGCGGGAAGACGGAGCTGTACCTGTGGGCCCTGGAGAAAGCCGTCGCCCAGGGAAGACGGGGCCTGGTCCTGGTGCCGGAGATATCTCTTACCCCACAGACCATTCAGCGTTTCAGCGGACGATTTCCCGGCAGGGTGGCGGTTCTACACAGCAGGCTCTCTCCGGGGGAGCAGTTCGATGAATGGTGGCGAATAAAGGAAGGGGAATTCGACGTTGTCATAGGCTCCAGAAGTGCTCTGTTTGCTCCTCAGCCTGACCTGGGGCTCATCGTTCTGGATGAGGAGCACGACTCGTCCTACAAGCAGACGGAACCGGTGCCCCGGTACCACGCCAGGGACGTGGCCATCGAGCTGGCCAGGCTCACCGGGTCCGTGGTCATTCTGGGCAGTGCCACCCCGGATCTGAGCAGCTTCCACCGGGCTACTCGGGACGAGTTCCAACTGCTGGAACTGCCCGCGCGGATAGCCCTCAATGGCGATGGTGCTCCATCAGGGCAATCCAGCCTGGCTTGGGAGGATAGCCACGACACCCGGCTTCCCGGGGTCAAGGTCGTGGACATGCGAGGCGAACTAAGAGACGGTAACAGGAGTATATTTAGTCGGGCCCTTTCAGAGGCCATGAGCAGAGCATTGGATAGTAAGGAACAGGTCATCCTGTTCATGAACCGGCGGGGGTCTGCGACCTTTGTGCAGTGCCGGGAGTGCGGATTCGTTCTCAGGTGCCGGCGCTGCGATGTCTCTCTCACCTACCATTCGACCCGAGAAAACCTGATTTGCCATCACTGCGGGTTCAGGGCGCCGACTCCTGGGACCTGTCCCGAGTGTGGGAGCGGTCGGATGAGCTATTTGGGCACCGGCACCCAACGGGTGGAGGAGGAAGTACTTAGGCGATTTCCAGGCGCTCGGGTGCTGCGATGGGATAGGGATGTCATCAAGGGAAAAGTTTCCCACGAGGAGATACTGGATAAGTTCCTGGCCCGACAGGCCGATGTTCTCATCGGGACCCAGATGATCGCTAAAGGGCTGCATATTCCGGCGGTGACGCTGGTAGGGGTGATTAGCGCGGATGTAGGCCTCAATTTTCCGGATTTTCGGGCTGGTGAGCGGGCGTTCCAGGTGCTGACCCAGGTGGCCGGGAGGGCGGGGCGTGGGCCCCTGGGTGGACGGGTCATCGTGCAGACATTCAACCCTCATCACTACGTCATCGAGGCGGCCTCCAGGCACGACTACACTGGCTTTTACCAGCAGGAGATTCGGTACAGGCGACAGAACAGATACCCACCCTTTAGCAGGCTGGCGCGGCTGGTCTATTCTCACGCGAACGCCGCCAGGGCGGAGACAGAGACCTACAGGATGGCCACTCGCCTCAGGGCTAAGCGGGCCGAGAGTGGGGCTCCAGAGACGGATATCCTGGGCCCGGTGCCCTGTTTTGTGCGGAGGGTCAGGGGCCGATATCGATGGCAGATTGTGGTCAGGGCGCCAACTCCAGAAACATTTCTCCAGGATATCGCCATTCCCGATGGATGGGCGCTGGATATAGACCCCATTGCTCTACTCTAAAGCTTTACAGTTTTAAAACCTTTTCATAAAATAGGGTAGAGCCTTCTCCAGCTATGTTAGCTTATCCATAATAGAGGTGGGAATTGTCCGTATTGCCACTCCGTCTTGCGCCGGACCCGATACTACGGCTGAAAGCCAAGCGAGTCAGGAACATCGATGGTTCCATCCAGAAGCTGGTCGAAGATATGATAGACAGCATGAGGGCCAGCCAGGGCGTTGGCCTGGCTGCGCCCCAGATAGGGGTATCGTTGAGGGTGGTCGTAATCGAGGTGCCGGATCAGGATGTCCTGACCCTGATTAATCCTAGCATCGTGAGAAGAACGGGTGAGAGGGATGTCCAAGAGGGCTGCCTCAGCATACCGGGCTACAGGGGCGAGATCAAAAGGGCAAAGACGGTGGTTGCCAAAGGTCTAGGCCTGGATGGTAAGGAGATTCGCGTAAAGGCCCAGGAACTGCTGGCCCAGGCCCTGGAGCACGAAATAGGTCATATTAGAGGTGTCCTCTACACCGATCTTTTGGAGAGCATGGACAAGATGTACAAGGTGGAGCCTCCTAAAGAAGAAGAATAGGTAATCGGTTTGGTGACACGTTACATTCAGCATTTCGATAAGCTCCTTCCCATCCTGGGAAGGCTCTTCGATGGTCTAAACATTGGTTCGGAGGAAGCATACCTTGTAGGCGGCTCTGTCAGGGACGGCATCCTCGGTAGGTCCATCCGGGATCTGGACATAGTGATTAGAGGCCCGGTGGCCCAGGTAGCGAAAAGCCTTGCCGATTCTCAGAACGGCACTCTGGTCGTGTTAGACCGAGAACGGCAGATGATCAGGGTGGTATTTCCAACCATGTCGGGGCTCTCCGGGCCGACTCAGGTGGATCTCGCGCCCCTGACCACCGACATCGAAGAGAACCTACGGTCTCGAGACTTCACCATCGATGCTATGGCCGTCAGGCTCGATGGCCCTACCACCCATGAACCCGTTGAGATCATCGATCCCTGGGGGGGTCTGGTTGACCTGGAGGCCCGAGTAATGAGGGCGGTGTTGCCAGGTGTCTTTCTGGAAGACCCGGCCAGACTCGTAAGGGCCGTGCGCCTGGCCGCGGAGTTGGATTTTGCCATCGAGGCCGAGACACAGGCCCTTATGGATCGAGACTCGGGACTGGTCTCTGGGGTAGCCCCCGAGAGGACCAGGGCCGACTTGTATCCGATCCTGGCGGTCCCAAGCAGCTATCAGTGGCTTCGACTGATGGAGCGGCTGGGCCTGCTGAAAGAGCTGTTCCCCGAATTGGAGGAGGGCCGGGGCGTGGATCAACCAAAGGAGCACTTTTGGGATGTGTATGATCACAACCTGGAGACAGTCCGGGCCCTTGACCAGCTCCTGGACCAGGACCGTGAGCCCGAAGACGAGTTTCTATCGTCGGCAAAATGGGTCGGGCGATTCGCCAGGCATTTCGACATGGATTTTCCATCGGGTTGCCCCAGGAGATCAATGGTCAAGCTGGCCGGGCTCCTTCACGATGTGGCAAAGCCCAGAAGCAAGACGGTGGAGGCCTCGGGGCGGATTCGATTCTTTGGGCATCACCTGCTAGGATCAGAGATGGCTGGAACCGCCTTGAAGCGTCTCCGGTTTAGCCGCCGGGAAACTAAACTGGTGGAGGCGGTGGTACGCTACCACCTGAGGCCGGGCCAGATGAGTGCTGACGGCGAGCTGCCGACCTCCCGGGCGGTGTACAGGTTCTTCCGGGACGCGGGAGAATATGCCATTGATACGGTGATAGTGAACCTCGCTGACTACTGGGCGGCTCGGGGTTCCCTCTTGGAGAGGGAGGAATGGAACGAATATTCCAACCTGTGCCGTTACATCCTGGATAGCGGACTTTTCAAGCCTGAGGTAGTCCAGGTAAGGCCGCTGGTCAATGGCCACCAGTTGATGGCGGAGTTCCACCTCTCGCCGGGGCCATTGGTCGGTACACTGTTGGATCGGATCGACGAGGCCAGGGGGTCGGGTGAGATCGCTACAAAAGAGGAAGCATTGGAGCTGGCTGCTACGGTTTTGGGTGTGGCAGCGTTGGGTGCAACTCGTTGTCGCTGACCTGGATTGACAGGCAATGAGGGTGACTGGCATCGAGGGAGAGGAAAGAACTTCGAGGGTCTGTTAGACTTAGTAAGTAATGAGCGGTTAGTGGGAACTATTCGTCCTGAGCGTAATGCCCCACCTATTCAGTTTAAATTCGTTTAATTAGAATGGAAACGTCCAAAGCTCCAGACGAGGAGTCACGTTGTCAACTCTGCTAAGGTTCTATAGGTATCTTCCCAAGGGCAACAACTTTAGGTTGCTGTCAATCGCTATTCTTGCCGTCGCGGCCTTTTTAGTGGTAGCTCCGAATAACATCTCCTACTTCGGTATCGAGCGGGAGGGGTTTCGGCAAGGATTGGACATCAAGGGCGGCACCCACCTGGTTTATGAGGCCCGTCCTGCCGAGGGTGAGACTGTCACCGCCGAACAGATGGAGGGGGTGACCAGGATAATACGGCGGCGGGTGGATTCCTTCGGCGTGACGGAGCCGGTGGTCCAGAAGGTGGGCGACGATCGTATCATGGTCCAGATACCCGGCATAAAGGACGTGGAGCGGGCTAAGAAGCTCATTGGGGCCACCGCAGAACTGGAGTTCCGGGAGCAGCGAGTAAAAGAAGACGGGACACTTGTTGTGGACGAGATCGGCAGCGTGATCTGGGACCCGACCCTTGCCATCAACAAATCGGGTGCGGAGGTGCCGTTAACGGGCCGCTTTATGCGGGCTACCTCTCAGGTGATCTTGGACCCCACGACAAACCTGCCCCAGGTGGCCTTCGAGTTCAACAGCGAAGGCGCCAAGATGTTCGAGAGCATCACGCAAAGGCTCCTCAACAAGCCCCTGGGTATATTTCTGGATAACCAGTTGATCTCCTCTCCGACGGTCCAGGCGGTGATCTCAGATAGGGGTGTCATCACTGGCCTAACCCTAGATGAGGCGGATGACCTGTCCATCGAGCTGAACGCCGGTGTCCTGCCTATCCCCATCGAGCTCATCAGGGAGCAGGATGTGGACGCTTCTCTGGGCGCCGAGTCAGTGAACAAGAGCCTGGTCGCCGGGGTCGTAGGGCTCCTCCTGGTGCTGGCCTTCTTGATGATCTATTACAAGCTGCCGGGTGTAATGGCGGCTGTGGCACTGCTAATCTACGGCCTGGTAGTCCTGGCCACCTTTAAACTGATACCGGTCACACTTACCTTATCGGGCATCGCAGGATTCATCCTCTCTATAGGAATGGCCGTCGACGCCAACATCCTCATCTTCGAAAGGTTAAAGGAGGAGTTGAGGGCGGGGCGAAGCCTAAAGGTTGCTGTGGAGGCTGGGTTCAACCGGGCCTGGTTAGCTATCCGAGACAGCAACGTATCTACCCTCATCACATGTGGGATTCTGTGGTGGTTCGGCGATAAGCTGGGGACTCCGCTGGTGATGGGTTTTGCGATAACCCTTGCCATCGGCGTGGTCACCAGCATGTTCACCGCCATGTTCGTGACCCGAAGTTTCCTCAGATTCTTCGTCGGCCCTTATCTCCAGGAGAGGGTGGACCTGTTCGGCATCAAAAGCTCCGATATAGAGGGTAGCGAGTCCGACGCTTCCAGCGAAGCGCAAGCCCGGCCTTCCGGCTTGTTCATGGGGAGGCGTCTGAAACTGATGGATAAGCGGATGTGGTACTTCCTGATCTCCGGCGTAATATTGGTTCCGGGCCTCATGTCCTTGATCATCCCGCCGACTTTCAAGATGGGCATCGAGTTCTCTAGCGGCTCTACCATAGAGGTAAGGTTTATCAATCCTTCCGACCTGGTCCGCCTGAGAGCGGCGGACGTGACCGTGTCGGCGGTGCGTGAAGAGCTGGACAAGCTGGACCACGAAGAAGCCATCGTGCAGCGGCTGGAGAGGAACACCTTTCTCATACGAACTCGGGCCCTGGGCCAGGGGGAGGTGGACCAGCAGGGCAACGTAGGCGTATCGGAGAGCGAACAGATAAAGAATGCCTTTGAGAGCAGGTTTGGCCGAACCAGCATAGATCGATTCGAGGTCGATTTCGTATCTCCGATAGTGGCTTCCGAGTCTGTGAGAAATGCCGGCCTTGCGGTCGTGTTCGCCATTGTGGGCATCTTCATATATATAGCCTGGACCTTCCGCAAGATGCCACACTTCTTCCGGTTCAGTTCCGCCGCGGTAATCGCCCTCGCCCATGATGTGCTGGTGGTCCTGGGGCTTTTCTCCATTATGGGGAAGGTCTTCGACATGGAAATGAACACCATGACAATCACCGCCATCCTGGCCGTTATCGGATACAGTGTCAACGACACTATCGTGGTCTTCGACCGGATCCGGGAAAACGTCCTGAACCGCACCGGC
Organism: Chloroflexota bacterium; assembly: GCA_022566235.1. Classification (GTDB taxonomy): domain Bacteria; phylum Chloroflexota; class Dehalococcoidia; order Plut-88900; family Plut-88900; genus JACZVB01. The sequence goes on along the minus strand of JADFJI010000017.1, from coordinate 2,561 downwards.
GATAGCTTCGAGACGGTGGTCAACAACAGCCTTCTGGAAAACCTGGCACGCTCCCTCAACACCAGCCTCACGACGGGCGTTGCCCTGATGGCCCTCCTTCTCTTTGGGGGTGCGACCCTGCAGTCATTCATACTAGTCATGTTGATAGGGGTCATAGCAGGCACCTACAGCTCGATGTTCATAGCGACTTCTATTCTGGTTATGTGGGAGAACCGGGAGTTCGGGCGAATCTTGCGCCGTGTACAGGTGCGCATGGCGGGGTCCAGGGGGAGCTAGGGGTTATGCCAGTGGCCTGGCCTGGGTAGAGAGAGAACAGGGGCTTTAACGGAAGGAACGGGGAATGAGAAGCAAAGTGGTGTCCATTGATGTCGCGGCCAGGATGGTGAGAAACGGAGACGTGGTCATCATGATGGGCGGCATGGAGTTCACCCCAATGGCCCTCCTTCGGGAGGTAGTGCGAGCAGATATCAAGGAGTTGAACACCGTTGGTGTGGTCGGGGGGGCTATGAACTTGGACTTCCTGGTGGGCGCGGGGGTCACCGCCACGGTGGAGACCTGCGACCTGAATTTTCAGCCCTTTGCCAGGGTAGGCCCAAACTACCTTCGCTATCAGAAGGCGGGCCGGGTAAAGATGAAGGACAACACCTGAGGAGTGCTCTTCAGCATGGTCCAGGCTGGATCAATGGGAGTCCCCTTCGTGCCGACCCTGGGGTATGCAGGCAGCGATGTGATCAAGGACAGGGAGGATTTCGTTCTGGCACCCAACCCTTTCAACCCCGAGGAGACGGTTGTGGTGGCCAAGGCCATCAACCCCGACGTGGCGCTGTTTCATGGGACCAAGGGCGACTTGCAGGGCAATGTGCTGGTAAGCAGAGACGGCGAGGCGCTGATGATAGCCCAGGCGTCCCGGAAGGTGATCGTTTCGGTTGAGGAGATAGTGGACAAGATTCCACAGGATGATACCGACGGAACCTTTATCCCTGGGATTCACGTCAAGGCAGTGGTCCACGCGCCCTACGGGGCCTATCCAACGGCCTGCCCCCCTTACTATGAGATGGATGACGCACAGATGAAGAGATACCTGGAGGCATCCTCATCGGATGAGGCGTTCTCGGGGTACCTGAGGGAGGAGGTCTTCGAGCCCGGGAGCCATGATGGATACCTGGACAAGATGGGCCTCCGACGCGGGGAGAGGATTGGGGAGCCGGTGGGGTAGTGACGCAGGCCCCGGACTGCACCTTCGAAGAGTTCATGGCGGTCCTTCTCTCTCGTGAGGTCCGAGATTTCGAGACCTCGGCATGCGGGGCCCTGTCCTTCATTCCCGCAATGGCGTTGCTGCTAGCAGAGGCCTCCCACGCCCCCAACGGCGACTTCATCATCCTGGACAGTCCCGCCTACAACCCGTTCGTCGGCCCTAAGGACTTTCACTACCTGGCCCAGCGGGGGCAGCTAGACCTCTTCTTCATAAGCGCCATACAGATCGACAGGCACGCTGACTTCAACCTGCACCTCATAGGCGACCCCGACGCTCCCGATGTTAGGATGCCGGGCCAGTACGGCACGGGCCTCCTGTACTACGCCGTCCCCCGCATAGTCCTCTTTCGCACCAGGCACGACCGCCGGACCTTCGTGGCAAAGGTGGATTTCGTGTCGGCGTCGGCCTCTTCTCCAAAGGGCATGGCCCGCAGGAATAAGGAGGTCGTGGTGATAACACCCATGGCCCGGATGGAGCTGTCGAGGGAGTTGGGGCTGCTGGAGCTGGCCTCGGTCCATCCCGGGTACACCCTGGAGCAGGTGCAGGAGAACACGGGGTTCGAGCTGGTCCTTTCGGGGAAAAGCGAAGGAGAGGCCCGGGTTACCCCCTTCGTCACTGAAGAGGAGCTGACCGTTTTGAGAACGGTGGTCAAGCAACGGATGATCGAGACCGATACCTACGGGGATATGGCCCGGTCCAAGATCCGGGACCCGTAAGGGTCGCAGGAACCCTCACCCCCTTTGTCCCCCTCTCCCTTAGCAAAATAAACAAATGTAGGAGTGTCTGCGCCTTTTCCGTGACCGAAAGGATCTGAATTCCAGTACACTCTCCCACAACCAAGATATTGTAGATCTTTTAGTTCTAAACCACACTCCTCTTTTGCTTTCATTTTTAGAGACTCTTCTGTTGGAATTCCTCTTTTCATTCTTCCTCCAATACACCACTTCTTTCCTTTTGCCGGCTCATTGTCTCTAACAACCAACAAGATTCCCCCATTATATTCTATAAATACATCATGACAGACTATTGGAAGGTTTTTATGAGACTCTGGAAATTGATCCCACTCACTTTGAGAACCTTCTTCTTTCAGTTTCTCGAGATTTACTTCTTCTCCGTAATTTACTATGTAATCTTTCATTTTTTTATTTTGTTAATACTATTTTTATAGTTACTGCCCTTTCAGGGTTTTTTCTATTCTATTAATTACCTTATTCCAGTTAAAATCTTGCACAGATTTCTCAGCGTTACTTTTTATCTTTTTTGAATTCTCTGAGAGAGCCAAATCAATTACTCTTGCTAAATCTCT
>JADFJI010000315.1 GCA_022566235.1 Chloroflexota bacterium | reverse complement strand
ACGGTGCGTCGCCGAGGTTGATCAGGATGACGCCGATCTCGCCGCGATAGTCGGCGTCGATGGTGCCGGGGCTGTTGAGCACCGTGATTCCGTGCTTCATCGCCAGGCCCGAGCGCGGCCGCACCTGGCCCTCGTAGCCCGGCGGCAGCGCGATGGCGATGCCGGTGGGCACCAGCGCCCGGCCGCCCGGCGCGATCGTCAGCGGCGCCTCGAGTGCGGCGGCGAGGTCCATCCCGGCGCTCGAATCGCTGGCGTACGCCGGCGGCGCCAGGTCGGCCGCGTGCGCGAGGCGCATCACGGCGACCTCGAGCGCCTCTCCGCTCATCGTGGCCGCGCGGCGGAGCGGTTCGCGGCGAGGTGCTCGGCGATGCGCGCGGCGAGGCGGTCGGCGACCGCCGCCTTGCTCATCGTCGGCCAGTGCTCGACGCCGTCCCCGGCCAGACCGTGGAGTCGATAGTGAGCGACATTCGCCGCGCGCTCGACCCTTTGATGCTGGAAGACCCCGAGCTGAAGTACGACATCGAGATTCCTCCGCCGGAATCGATCAAGGGCAGGCGGCGCCTCGTCATGGACCCGCTGGATGTTCCAAAGGACGAGTACATCGTCCAGTCCGTGGCCCGGAACTTCGAGGAACACATGGGGAGGCCACCCACGACTATCGGGGCCCTGCTCCCCAGGTCATACGCTGGCAACGATACCTGCCACCTCTGGGCTGCCGGCATCCCCTGCGTCCTGAACGGCCCCGGTGGGGACCGGACCCTCAACGACGAACCTGACAACTTTGTCTATATTAGCCAGATGGTCCAGTGCGCCAAGACCCATGCCCTCACGGCCCTGGACGTGTGCAGCCAGCCCAGCTAGGAATGGGAGTGTTTAATAACAGTTTCGACCATCCCTTCGATGGGACTCAGGACAGGCCCCCTGTCCCCCTTCCCTTCGTCAGGCTCCCTTCGATGGCAGGCAGGACAGGCCTGGCCAGGAAGGGGGGATAAGTTAGGTTTGTCCCGAACTCGGGACAACCCCCCCGCCATCCCGATGAGTCGGGATGGAATTTCCCCGAATGGGACTGGGGCACTCTCCTTTTCGAGAATTTATTAAACGGGTCCTAGGAATGGAGGATACTCGTGGCTAAAAGCATCGCCCAGAGGGTGGATAATCAGGTAAAGGAAAAGCTCGTAGTGAGCTTTGCTAAGAAGCTCCTCGATATTCCCAGCTTCAAGACCGAGGAGACCAGGATAGCCCGATTCCTGGCCCGATTTTTCAAGGGCCGGGGCTACGAAGTAGACCTCCAGGAGGTAGACCCGGGACGGTACCAGGTGATCGCCACCCTCAAGGGCTCGGGTGGGGGTAAGAGCCTTATGCTCAACGGCCACATAGACATGGACCCCCTTTCCATGGGTTGGAAGCGTGACCCCTGGACCTCGACGGTGGAGGGGGACCGGCTGTACGGGGCCGGTATATACAACATGAAGGGGGGCATCACATCGATAGTGATGGCGGCGGAGGCCCTTCGGAAGGCTAAGGCCCCCCTGAAAGGCGACCTGATGGTAGCCTGCGTGGTGGGGGAGCTCCAGGGAGGCATAGGGACTGTCCATGCTTTGGAACAGGGCTACCGGCCCGACATGGCCATCGTGGCCGAGCCCAACGGCCAGGACAGCGTCCTGACGGTACACGCGGGCTGGCTGGAGATGGCGATTAACGTGATAGGCGAGTCCCGCCACATAAGCCAGAAGGAGAGTGGGGTCAACGCCATACAGAAGATGGCCAAGGTGATCTCGACCATCAACAACCTGAGTCTGACCCATCCACCGTACCCCGCTCTGCCGGCTCTGCCCCGACTTCACGTGGGCGCCGTCATTGGGGGACAGGGAAGAAACCACGTGATCAACGGCCCCAACTTCGTCCCCGATTTCTGCACTGCGCTGGTGGACGGGCGCATGGTGCCGGGCCAGACCTCGGACATGGTGCTGGCGGACGTGCGTCGGGCCCTGGACGGGATCAAGGAGGAGGACCCACAGTTCGACTACGAAATAGAGTATCCGCCGCCCGCTGAGTACAAGGTCCTGAGGGTCACTATGGAGCCTATGGACATGCCCACCGACGAATACATCGTCCAGGCCGTTACGCGCAGCTACGAGGCCGTGACGGGCGGTAAGCTGGCGTACATCGGCACCAAGCTGCCCAACTCCTACTCCGGCAACGATACCACCCACATGTGGAAAGCGGGGATACCCTGCGTCCTCTACGGCCCGGGGGGTGGATGGGACGAGAGCGAGGAGGAGCCTGACGCCTATATCCGTATCAGCGATATGGTGACCTGTGCCCGGGTCATCGCCTCCACTGCCCTGGAGGTCTGCAACCAGGATGCGTAAGACGGGTGAGAACCGCCGGGTAACCAAGGAATGCAGCGTCCGATAAGGGGGGAGACCCTGATGGACGAGACCGCCGCCGTTAAAGTCCTGGCCCAGGTTGACAGGGGCAAGGAGGCGATGCTGGCCCTCCTTTGCAGCCTCATCAAAATCCCCAGCTTCAAGAACGAGGAGACCCCCGTGGCCCGGTTCCTGGCCCGGTTTTTCAAGAGGCGTGGGTACGAGGTCGATCTCCAGGAGGTGGAGCCGGGAAGGCTCCAGGCCATCGCCACCCTCAAGGGCGCCGGCGGGGGCAAGAGCCTGATGTTCAACGGGCATATCGACATCGATGCCCTGGCCCGGGGCTGGACCCGAGACCCGTGGGTACCCAGCATCGAAGGGGACCGGGTCTACGGGGCCGGAAGCTTCAACATGAAGGGCGGTGTCACCGCGATGATCTCCGCCGCCGAGGCTGTGCGCAAGAGCAATACGCCCCTTAAAGGGGACATTGTGCTGGCCTGTGTGGTGGGGGAGCTGGCCGGGGGCGAGGGGACGGTTCACATGCTGGACCAAGGAGTTAGGACAGACATGGCCGTCGTCACCGAGCCTTTCGGCACCGATAGCGTCGCCACGGTCCACGTAGGCATAGTCCACATGGCGATTCACACCTACGGCTACTCCCGGCACATCAGCCAGCTT
>JADFJI010000314.1 GCA_022566235.1 Chloroflexota bacterium | reverse complement strand
GTAGCTCCGACTCCCTTGGTAGTCGAAGAAGCGGGCGCAGCTCCGGTGGGTAAGCCGCCGAGTGAAGCGACCGTCAGTGAGGCGGGGCAGCTCGCCAAAGCGGCCGCCAAACCAATCAACGACATGCGCGGCACCATCGAGTACAGGAAGCACCTGTGCGACGTGCTGACCAGACGCGCTCTGGATGCCGCTATAACAAGAGCCAAGGGAGGCGTTGTAGATGCCCACTAAGACCCACGTTCAAACTCGGATCAACGGCGAAAACATCGAGTTCCTGTGCGAGCCCCGACAAAGCCTGCTGGAATGTCTGAGAGATGTACTGCAGCTAACGGGCAGCAAAGAGGGCTGTAACGACGGCAACTGCGGCGCCTGTACCGTCCTCCTTGACGACCGAATCGTGACGTCCTGTCTGGTCCTGGGGGTCGAGGTCGAAGGCAAGGAGATATCCACCGTCGAAGGCCTTGCCCAGGGGAACTCCCTTCACCCCCTCCAGCAGGCCTTCTTAGAAAACGCCGCTCTGCAGTGCGGCATCTGCACGCCGGGATTCCTGGTGGCTGCGAAGGCGTTGCTGGACCGGGAGCCCGATCCCTCGGAGGAGCGGATAAGGTTCTGGCTGGCCAATAACCTGTGCCGTTGCACGGGCTACGACAAGATAATCCGCGCTGTCATGGACGCCGCGGGTAAGATGCAGGAGACAAAGGCATGACCACCACCGAGTACGAACCCAACGTAGTCCTGGCGACCAAGAAGTTCGATGTGGTCGGCACCCGACCCATTCGCCACGACGGTGCAGATAAGGTCACGGGCCGCGCTCTGTACGGCGCCGACTTCGAGGCCGCGGGCCTGTTCCACGGAAAGGTCCTCCGCAGCCCCCATGCCCACGCCCGTATCAAGTCCATCGACACCACCAGGGCCGAGGCGCTGCCCGGTGTCAAGGCTGTGGCCACCGCCAGGGATTTCCCCGGGGCCGGGGACGAGGTCGTGGACATTGGTGAAGGGGCCACGCCTCTCAAGTATTTGCGAGACAATGTCCTGGCCAGCGATAAGGTCCTCTATATCGGCCAGGCCATTGCCGGCGTGGCCGCTATCAACCCTCACGTAGCCGAGGAGGCCCTGTCCCTGATCGATGTGGAATACGAGGTGCTGCCCTCCGTGCTATCGGCTCCAGACGGCATGAAGACAGACGCTCCCATCCTCCACGAGGCCATGAGGACCGATGAGCTCGGAGAATCGAGCGATAGGCCCAGTAACGTGGCCCAGCACTTTCAGCACGTCCTTGGAGACATAGACAAGGGGTTCAAGGAAGCCGACATAGTTTTCGAGCAGGAGTTCAACACCGCTACGGTACACCAGGGCTACATAGAGCCACAGAACGCTACAGCGCTGTGGAACAATGATGGCCGCCTTCATATCTGGTGCAGCACCCAGGGCGCCTTTCCCGTTCGGACCGCCGTGTCCAAAATCTTGTCCCTCCCCGTTTCAAAGATAAGGGTCATTCCCATGGAGATCGGGGGAGGGTTCGGCGGCAAGCTCAACGTCTACCTGGAACCCGTGGCCGCCATCCTCTCTAAAAAGACGGGCCACCCGGTGAAGATGCTCATGTCCCGCAAGGAGGTCTTCGAGGGCACGGGCCCCACCCCCGGGTCCCGCATCAAGATAAAGATGGGGGTCACCAACGACGGAAAGATCACCGCCGCTCAGGCCTACCTTGCTTACGAGGCCGGGGCCTATCCCGGCTCCCCCGTCGGGGCGGGGGCCACCTGCGTTTTCGCCTGCTATGACATCCCAAACGTGGTCATAGACGGCTTCGACGTCGTAGTGAACAAACCCAAGACTGCGGCCTACCGGGCCCCTGGGGCGACCAACGCCGCCTTCGCCGCCGAAACAGTTGTGGACATGCTGGCCGAGAAGCTGGGCATGGACCCGATAGAGTTCCGGCTGCTGAATGCCGCCAGGGACGGCACCCGGCGCGCCGACGGCCCAACCCATTCCGACATCGGCTGTGTCCAACTGATAGAGGCCATGAAGAGCCATCCACACTACAACGCTCCCCTGGAAGGCCCGAACAGGGGCCGAGGGGTGGCCATCGGCTTCTGGATGAACATCGGCTTCAAGTCCAGTTGCACCATCAGCGTTAACAACGACGGCACCGTAAATCTCGTCGAGGGCTCCACCGACATCGGCGGGACAAGGGTCGCCCTATCTATGCAGGCCGCTGAGGTCCTGGGTATCCCCGCCGAGGATGTCAATCCCACCGTCGTGGATACCGACTCCGTCGGATATACCGATTTCACCGCCGGCAGCCGCACCGCCTTTGCCACCGGTTGGGCAGCCTACGAAGCAGCCCAGGATGTGAAAGAGCAGATGATCCAGCGGGCCGCCATCCTGTGGGAGATAGAGCCCGATAACATCGAGTTGGACCACGGCGTCTTCAAGTCCAAGTCCGACCCGGAGCTCAAAATGACCTTCAAGGAGTTGGCCGCCCGCCTGGACGAGGCTGGGAGTCCTGTGGTAGGCCGGGCGTCCGTAGACCCCAAGGGGGTCGGAGTCGCCTTCGCGGGGAACATAGTGGACATAGAGGTCGATCCTGAGACCGGGAAGGTGACCATCCTACGCTTCACCTCTGTCCAGGATGCGGGCAAGGCCATCCACCCCAGCTACGTCGAGGGCCAGATGCAGGGCGGCAGCGTCCAGGGCATCGGCTGGGCCTTAAACGAAGAGTACTACATGAACCAGAATGGAGGGATGGACAACTTCTCCCTCCTGGATTACCGCATGCCCACCAGCCTCGACCTGCCCATGATCGATACCGTAATAGTAGAGGTAGCCAACCCCGGCCACCCCTTTGGGGTCCGGGGCGTCGGCGAGGTCAGCATCGTCCCCCCGCCTGCGGCCCTGGCCAACGCGCTTTACAGGGCCGTGGGGGTGCGCCTGAACCAGCTGCCCATGAACCCCGTCGCCGTCACGAAGGCCGTTTGGGACAAGCAGAACCAGGGATGAGATGGCCACTGTCTTTATACCCTCGCTGATGCGGAAACTTACCGGCGGGCAAGACCGGGTCCAGGTGCCCGGGGCCACGGTGCGCCAGGTCA
>JADFJI010000313.1 GCA_022566235.1 Chloroflexota bacterium | reverse complement strand
CTACGGCCTGACCAGCCAGCAGTTGGGTGAGGTGGCCGTGGCCCACCGGCGTCACGCCAACCTCAACCCCAAGGCCGTCTTCTACGAGCGTCCCCTCACCATGGATGACTACATGAAAGGCCGCTGGATTTCGAAACCGTTCCGCCTGTTCGACTGCTGTCTGGAGACGGACGTGGCGGCGGCTATCATCGTAACCACCAGGGAGGCGGCCTATAACCTGAGGCAGCCGCCGGTGTATATCATGGGGGGCACCGCCCGTACCCAGACCCCCGACGCCGCATTTCGATGGGGCCGTGACAAGATCCACTACATCGGCGGCAACTACGGGCGAGAGCGTCTCTTCGGGATGTCGGGGGTTGGCCATGATGACATAGACTTCGTCTCGGCCTACGACGCCTTCACCTTCACCACCCTGATACTGCTGGAGGCCTTCGGCTTCTGTGGGGAGGGCGAGATTGGCCCCTTCGTGGAGGGAGGTACGCTCCAGATAGATGGCAGGCTGCCTTCCAATCTATCGGGGGGACATCTGTCCGAGGGGTACACCCACGGGATCGCCATGGTCATCGAGAACGTGCGCCAGTTGAGGCACCGGGCCGATGACCTGTGTTCCGGGTGGGAAGAGGGAAAGCACACCTACGACCGCAGCCGGGGGTGCAGGCAGCTGAAGAAGGCGGAGATAGCCGCCTGCCTGGCCTGGGGCACGGAAACCGAAAGCAGCGCCATGATCTTAAGGAGGTAGCCCGCTATGCCTGGCCCGATAGATTACTCCCTTATGAAAGTCGACCCTGACCCGGACACCCGGGAGTGGTGGGCCGCGACCAAGGAGAAGAAGCTGCTGGTGAGGCAGTGCAGCCAGTGCGGACACAAGTTCTTTCCCCCCTATCCCGCCTGCCCCGGATGCACTGCCATGGACCTGGGATGGTTCGAGACCTCGGGCAAAGGGGTCATATACAGCTACAACGTCGCCGTCCACCCCATTCTTGCACCCTTCATCGGCACCGTACCCTACGTAACGGCTGTGATAGAGCTTCCCGATTGCTCCAATCCCGATGGCTCGCTGACCAGGATTGTGGGTATACTGATGGACGACGAGGATGCCGTAGCCATAGGCCTGCCCGTAGAAGTGGTCTTCGAAGAGTCCACCGAGGCCGAATATGTCATGCCCCGCTGGCGGATTTCGGGCACGGCGGAGAACACCTGGAAGTTCCAAGGCTGACCTGCGGCCCCTGGATCCATCTCCTGTTGGAGAGACCTCGAAGGAGGCTCAGCATCCATTCCCCGAGGTGGGGCATCCAAGTAGAAGAATCAAGCGCTATAATATATTCAGTGCCCGCAGAGAGCTACGGGCACAAGTAGCATACAAGGGGTGGATTCATGGTCGCAAGCGAAGAGATTAAACTGACTAGCCTGTCCCATTCCGCTGGCTGAGCCTCCAAGTTCAGCCCCGAGGACCTGGTCCAGGTCCTAAGCCAGTTGCCGCATATCGATGACCCCAACCTGCTGGTGGGGTCCAGCACCTCTGACGACTCTGCCGTTTACAGGTTGAGCGACGACATCGCCTTGGTGCAGAGCCTCGATTTCTTCCCTCCCATCGTCGACGACCCCTACAGCTTCGGGGCCATCGCCGCGGCCAACTCCCTGAGCGATATCTACGCCATGGGGGCCACGCCCCTGATCGGGCTGAACATGGTCTGCTTCCCCATCGGCCTCCCTAAGGATATCCTGGCGGCCATCCTCAAGGGCGGGGCGGACAAAATGGCCGAGGCCGGGGCCATCATAGCCGGCGGCCACACCATCGACGACCCTGAGCCCAAGTACGGCATATCGGTGACGGGCCTCGTCAGGCCCGGGGACCAGATCGCCAACGTGGGCGCCAGGCCCGGGGACCGGCTCGTCCTGACCAAGCCCATAGGCACCGGCATCATAACCACGGCACTGAAGGCGGGCAAGGGAGACAGGGAAATCGAGAGGCGGGCGATAGAGGTGATGAGCGCCCTGAACAAGTCGGCCGCAGAGTCAATGGTCGCTGTGGGAGTGAACGCCTGTACCGACATCACCGGCTTTGGTCTACTGGGACATCTTCGGGAGATGGTCCAGGGGAGTGGTGTCGGGGCCCGCATAAGCCTGGCCAGTGTCCCCACCATCCCGGGCCTCTGGCCCCTGGCCGAGGATGGCATAGCCCCCGGCGGCTCCAAGCGGAACCTGGATTCTCTCAGGGACGTCGTCGTGTGGGAGGACGGCATCTCCTATGAGGCCAAGATCGTCCTGGCCGATGCCCAGACCTCCGGTGGCCTCCTGATCTCCGTGGCCCCGGACAAGGCCGATGACCTCATGTCCTCCCTCGCCGATCACGGCGTCTCCGATGCCCGGATCATCGGGGAGGTGCTGGATGACCCCAAGGCCAGGATACTGGTAGGGTCATAGGCTCTCTAGCGAGTGCCTCGCTCTTCGGTCTCTAGTCCCTCCCATGTGGCAGAGATCGAGACCGCTGACTTCGATCCCGCTCATCCAGGGCCTGTCGAAGGATATGCCTCCCAGTCCCATTCGGGGGGATTCCAATCCCGACCAGTCCCGAGTATCGGGACAAGTCGGGACCATATTTAAATTTCTCCCCCTCTCCCTTGCTAAGGGAGAGGGGGAAACAGAGCCTGTCCTGAGCTTGCCGAAGGAGGGTGAGGGTTGTTTAAACTCCCCAAAACATTCGCCGACGAGATGATAGCCCACGCCCGGGCCGACACCCCCAACGAGTGCTGCGGCATCCTGGCCGGGATCGATGGCCGGGTCATGCGGGCCTATCCTACCCGGAACGCCGAGGCCAGCCCCGTGAAATACCTCATCGACTCCGGAGACATGTTTAAGGCCTACAAAGACGCCGAGGATAACGGGTGGGAGTTCCTGGCCTTCTACCACTCACATACCTTCTCCGAGGCCTACCCCTCACCCACGGATGTGCGCCTGGCCAGCTGGCCCGATTCCCTCTATATACTGGTCTCCCTCCGAAACCCGGAGAGCCCCCAGGTTCGGGGCTTCTACATAGTCGATGGCCGTATAACCGAGGAAGAGCTGGTCATAGAAGACCCGTAGCCCTCGAG
>JADFJI010000312.1 GCA_022566235.1 Chloroflexota bacterium | reverse complement strand
TCCTCGAGAAGCGTGCCGAAAGAGGCGCCCTCAGGTTCGGGAATGACGGTCACTACTTCTTTAACGCCGCTCGAACCGCGGCAGGGAGTGCCTCCCGGAAGAACGCGTCGTTCTCGTCGTACAATACGGCGGATCCGATCACGGGCGATGAAACTGCGGACACCTTCACCCAGTTGGCTCCGTTCAGAGGAATGGTGGTTGTGGCCCATCCCGACGACGCCGAATGGGGGTGCTCCGGGACTGTGGCCCTCTGGTGCAGAGAGGGTATGGAGGTGGTGTATGTGATCTGCACCGATGGTGGCAAGGGGACCGATAGCCCCAGCATGACACCGGATGAGCTGGTGGAGATACGCCGAGGGGAGCAGCTTGCGGCGGCGGCCGTGCTGGGGGTAAAAGAGGTTGTGTTTCTGGACCACGAGGATTCGATGCTCCAGCCCACCCTGGCGCTGCGAAAAGACATCGTCCGGCAGATACGCAAGTTCAAGCCGGAGATCCTCATCGCCCCTTATCCACATCGGGCCCTGGAGGAGAGGGGATATATCGGCCATCCCGATCATATGGCCGCAGGTGAGGCGGCCCTGTCGGCGGTCTTCCCCGCGGCCCGGGACCGGTTCACCTTTCCCGACCTGCTGGAGCAGGGCCTGGAGCCTCACAAGGTCGGGGAGTTGCTGGTGATGGATAGGGCCAACGGCGCCGACAAATGGTTCGACGTGACCGACACCATAGAGACCGCTATCGAGGCTCTGAAGCAGCACAGGAGCCAGGTCACGCCGGAGCACGCCGATAAGTATATGCGCTTGTGGCGCAGCGAGGTGGGAAAGGCCAGGGGCCTGAAGTACGCCGAGGCCTTTAAGCACTTCAATTTCGACTGAGGGCCCGGCCCCTGGCACATCCAACCAGGCATTATAAGAGAAGGGTCTAGGGCGTCGGCTCCCGGGTGTGAGCCCCGGCTACGATCTCAGTGGATAAATGCCTGGTGACTTTGAGCCAGCTGTCCGGGCTCTTCTGGCGACGAGCCCTCGGGACTTCGTTGATGGCTGAGGGGTGCTGTACCGACCTGTTATCTAGTAATCGTCTTCGTCTATCAGCAGCAGGATACCACCGCTAAAACTCCACGCTGCAAGACCACCAGTCGCCGCATCAATGTCGGTGTCGGTGAACAGCACCAGTGTGTCACCAGCCCGGTTGACATCCCTGACTTCCAGGTCTGGGAAGCCATCATCCAACGACTGGACGGAGATGTCGTCATCGGAGTGGGACGGCCCATTAGAGAGGGTGTCGGGTACTAGAAGCGAGAAGTCGACGCTGGTAAAGCAGTCCGCGATGGCCGCCGCGGCTAAAGTCCTGCCGTCGCCGCAGGTGACGTCTACTATGATGGTTTCTGATAAGACGGGTTCCTCTGCTGCAATTATTAGTAGATCATCGAACTTATCGGTCGCAGACGCCGTGCCGAAAAAGATACGGCTGTTGGTTTCGTCGAGGAATTGTGCATCCGCTTCCAAATCAACGGTAGCATCCATGTTCGAAACGAATGTAACACCATCATAATCACGGTCAAGTTCAAAAAACAATTGGTTCCCCGTTTTGGTAATCCGCGCCCGGTGGGTGCCGCCATTTGTAGTAATGATGCCAATGCTCTTGATGAGCTTGATAAAGGCACCGCCTGGGGCTCTGGTAGCTACGTCCACCCTCCCCCCCGCCGTATTTGGGGTATGGATCCTGAAGAGAGCCCCGGCTGATTCGTTGGAAGCAAATTCAGGCGAATCTGGACTGCCTGGTCCCAGGCCGAAATAATGAAGAGCGAAGTCTCCCCCTGGCAGATCGGTTAGGGTGAACGTCAGCTCGGCAACAAAATCGTTGCCGATGTAACCCGTGAATAGGGTCCGGATATAGCTCCTATCGATAAAGTCAGTAAAGACCGTTTTACTGATCGTTCCATCCGTTATCGTGTATGCGACATCCACGTCTTCCAACGCGGGGTGCAAAGTGGGAAAAAAGAAATCTTCGTCAATTGTGACGGGTCCCTCTATGACGGGTCCCGAGATAAGGAGGTTGATTTCGTTGGTGGGGTCGCGGATTGTATCTATTACCACTACGATGAATCCGTCGTCATTGAGGTCCTCGACGGTGGTCGTGGGGGACCCGGTCACGGCGTCGGACCCTGTGTCCGATTCAATTCGAGAGTTGGCGTCGATTACCGCCCTCAGATCGCCACCCCTCTGCCGTGCCCTCGACGATCCCACCGTGCCGGATACCGCCGGTACCGTTATGGCCGCCAGGATGCCGATGATGGCGATCACCACGACCAACTCGATCAGGGTGAAGCCCTGCCGCTCCCGCAATATATATTTAAGCTGCCTCATATGTCTCTCTTATCTCGAGACCTCTCCTTTATGAGGTTAGTCGTACACCTGTCAACGGGCAATAGAGGTTTCTTGTGTTTTCATTGAGTGCATACCCTCAAAAATCCTATACAGGTCAAAGCGTAGGGTGTCCAAGAATTAGTTCAAGAATTAGAACACTCGCCGGGAGACTGAAACAGCGTCGCCACCCGTGCGTAGACACATGGCCTGGCCGTTGAGGGTTGCCAAATCTTGAAATCGCCCAGCGGCGATGCCAAATGAGGGGGGATGAGGCCAAAAGGGGGAACGTGTGCACTTGCGAGCACGGTTCCTATTGGTTTAGCGTCGCTCGCAAATAAGCGGACATACAGTGTGTGTACAAGCGGAGAACGTGACAGACGCTAGAGGCTAACTCCCTGCATCAATGGGTGCGAGCCGGTAGTTGTCCGTTTGGCTGTATGTCTAACCTGATATACATTATAAGCCTGGAGAAAGTACACAGGAAGCTTATAGCGGTCCGTATCGACCCTTCCGGCCTGGCACTCGGCAAGGGTCGCCAGTGTGCAAACCATGAAAACCCTCGGCCAATCGATGCGGCGTTGGGTTCGTATTGGCAGAGGACGCGCACAGCTCTACGCCCTGCACCGCCTCGGCGACCACCTGGTGGCCCTGGGGCGTCCAGTGTTGGTCGTAGGTGAAGTAGACCTGTCTGCCCGAAAGCCAGGTAGGGCAGGTCGATGACCTGCCTTTAC
>JADFJI010000016.1 GCA_022566235.1 Chloroflexota bacterium | reverse complement strand
AGATTAAGCCCCTAGCAAGGTGCTGTAAAACCCTTTCGACCATCCCCCTGGCCCCCTTCCTTGCAAGGAAGGGGGAATAATTTGTACCTGAGGGTGTCCCTCAGACTCCCGGCAAAAGGGGCTCCGCCCCTCTACACACCTCTTTTTCATCAGTCTACTAGTTGCCCAGGTGTGGCTGCTGTCACGTTGAGCATGGCGAAACCGGCACGGCCCTAGAGCAGAAGGCTCCAAGGGGTTGAGGCCCCTGGAAAAAGCCTCGAAAGGGTAGATGTGCAGTTATATTACCCCGAGTCCAGGTTGCATACATCCAGGGCTGTGAGGGCCAGCACCTTGGCACATGTCACCATCTCGCTGATGGAGACGTAGAAGTTGTCATCGCC
Source organism: Chloroflexota bacterium (assembly GCA_022566235.1). Taxonomy (GTDB): domain Bacteria; phylum Chloroflexota; class Dehalococcoidia; order Plut-88900; family Plut-88900; genus JACZVB01. Next base: position 14,471 of record JADFJI010000016.1, on the reverse strand, counting down.
CTCGATAGATTCGTTGAATCCGCCCCCGGGCCCGTACTCCAGGCACGGTATGCCCGCCTGCCACAGCCATGTGGCGTCCCCTGCCGAGTAGGAGAAGGGTAGGATGGCCCCTATGGCCCGGGTTGGTTGGCCCGTGACCTCCTGGTGGCTCCTGGACACGGCCTGGATGATGTATTCATTCTTGGGGACATCCAGGGGCTCCATGACCAGACGCCGTCTGCCCTTAAAGTAGTCGGGGGGTGGTATCTCTACCTCGTATTTCAACTGGGGGTCCCGGGCCGTCAGCGGGTCAAGGGTGCGTCTGATGTCCTGGACTATGGTGTCGACGGTCTGGCCCGGCACGAAGTGAACGTCCACCAGGATGGTGCAGTAGTCGGGAATGTAGGGAGGCTCGATGAGGATGTAGCTCTCCCCCCTGCCCCCGATGACGCTGCCCACGTTGAGCCGGGGCATTGCCGGCAGGTCCTCCCTGGGGGTGTAGGTGAACTCCACATGTTGCAGGGCGTCGATGACCTTGGACATCTTGGCAACCGCGTTCACCGTCTTCTCCTGAACGCTGATGTGGCCCGTGACCCCATAGGTGTGGATGGCCATGTGAACGATTCCGGCGTGGACCGTTGCGATGTTGCCCACCCCCGTAGGCTCCGGCTGGACCGACATGTCCGTTCGGAGGCCGCTCTGCATCAGGAAGTGGCTGCCCTCGCCCCCCTGGGTCTCCCCCACCACGCAGGCTACGACCAGGTCGCCCTTTAGCCCCACCCCCGACTGGCGAATCGCCTCGGCGGCCATGATCATGCTGGCCACGCCGCCCTTCATGTTCTCGGCCCCCTGGCCGTAGAGTCGGTCTCCCTCGACGCAGGGAATCGATGGGTCTCGCTTGGAGCCGCGGGGAATGGAGTTGATATCGGTGTGACCGTTGAACATCAGGCTCTTGCCCCCGCCTGTGCCCCTCAGGGTGGCGATGGCCTGCAGACGTCCCGGCTCCACTTCCTGGAGTTCCACCTGGTAGCCTCGGGGTCGGAAGAAGTCCGCCAGCATATGGGCCACGGGCGTCTCCTCAGTCTTGAAGCTGGGAATCTTGATCAACTCCTTGGCAAAGGCGACTATCTCATTCTCTTTGATCTGCTGGAGCACCCTGGTATTTACGGAATCTTCCATGGACAAGTCTCCATTTCATATGAGTTATGAGGCATCTTCCTTTGCCTGAAAGTCCGCCACCCTTTGGCTAGATTCCTCGCTCCGCACTTCGACCAGCTCAGTGGAGACCTCGGAATGACAGAATGAGAGCGGACGAGTCCAGGTTTCTAGGAATGCCGTTAAAGGAGCCTGCGGGTTCCTACCAACACTGTCAAATCAGGCAAGCCTAGTTTCTTCGTCGTCCCGACAAGTCTCGAGTATCGGGACAAGCTAGACTCCTCAGAATGACAATGAAAATGCGCCTTTCGGCCTTGCTCAGGACAGACAGGGCAGGCAGGGTGACCCTTCGACAAGCTCAGGGTGACCCTTCGACAAGCTCAGGGTGAGCGGGGAGCCCCCACCTCAGTCCTCCCCCCTTGACGGGGGAGGAGGAAGACTCACCTCTATCTCAGATTCATCGCCGCGGCTGCTGACGGCACGCTTAGTCACCCGTCGAGCATTCCAGAGAAATCAGGCGGGAAGTTTCGGCCACCACGTCGGCGCCAACGTTAGAAGGTTCAGGCCAGGGACTACCACCAGGCTTGGCTTTTTCAAAAAGAAGGATAGGCCCCACCCCAGATTCCTCGCTCCACTCGGAATGACAGGATAGTGCTTATTCCGTGCTAGTCGAGGGCCAGGATGGCGACGGTGACGCCCCATCCCCCTTCCTCGGGGGTTGCCTCTCTGAAGGAGCCGACCAGGGGATGCCCGGCTATGGTCTCCAGGACCGCCTTTCGCACTTTGCCCGTGCCCTTGCCGTGGACTATCCGTACCTCAGGCAGGCCCGCCAGAAAGGCGGTGTTCAGATACCTGTCCAGCTTGAACATCGCCTCCTCCACCCTCATGCGGCGGAGGTGCACCTCCACGGGAGGCGGGTCCAGGGTACCGACCAGAAAGGCCGCACCGCCACAGGCCTCGCACTCGAAGGTCTTCTCCCCCGCGCCTTTGCTCTCCAGCCGCTCGCGACCGCAGGTGAGGCATCGGTATGTCTCGGGCGAGGTCATGGGTATGGATACTCAGGATAAGCGGGGAACCCCCATCCTACCCTTCCCCCAAGATTGGGGAAGGTATTGGGGAACCTCCTCGGAATGACATTGAAATTGAGGCACACCCGCTAGGAGGTCCCTTCGCCAAGGGCCCGGGCCACTGCCCGGGTCAGCTCTTCATCCTGCTCCGGTAAGACCGTGCGAGGGTCCAGCAACAGCCTGTCCTCATCTATACGGCCAACTACCGGAGGGTCCCCGGTGCGCAGCTGCGCTGCCAGGGCATCGGCGCTCGAGCCCTGGGGCGTCGATAGTGCCAGTAACTTGGTGGCCAGGGTCTCGCCCGGCAGGCTCCCGCCACCGACGGTGGAGCGCCCGTCTATGATCTCGCCTCGGTTGCCGATCTTGAGCAGCCATGCGGAGGCCCTAGCCTCTATATCTCCCAGGGGCATGGAGACCATTCTCCAAACGGGGACCTTGTCCAGGGCCTCCTCCTTGACGTAGTGGACCAGGGTGGCGGTAAGCGCGGCCATGGTCATCTTGTCGATCCTGACGGCCCGGGCCAGGGGGTGCCGGCTGATTAGCCGGATAAGCTCCTCTCCACCCGCTATTATCCCCGCCTGGGGCCCGCCCAGAAGCTTATCGCCGGAGAAGAAGACCAGGTCTGCGCCGGCTGAGATGCTGGCCTGGGGCATCGGCTCGGGGGTCAGGCCGAACTGGGAGGTGTCCAGAAGGCACCCGCTGCCGATATTGTGGAATACCGGCACCCCACGACGGCGGCCCAGATCGACCATGTCTTCGATGGTGGGCATGGATGTGAATCCCGATACTGTGAAATTGCTGGTGTGGACTCTGAGCAGGGCGGCAGTATTTTCGGTGATAGCGTCCTCGAAATCGGCAATATATGTCCGGTTGGTCGTCCCCACCTCCACCAGCCGTGCGCCGCTTTGACCCAAGACCTCCGGGATTCTCACCCCCCCGCCGATCTCCACCGCCTCACCCCGGCTTACCACCACCTCTCTGTCTTTGGCCAGGGTAGTAAGGGCCAGGTGCAATGCGGCGGCGTTGTTGTTCACCGCAATGGCCGACTCGGCCCCCGTGAGCTGGCAGACCAGACTCCGCATCGCTGCATCCCGGCCACCCCTGCCCCCGCTGGTCAGGTCCATCTCCAGGTCGGCGTATCCTACCGCTACATCGACGACAGCCCTGGTGGCTTCCTCGCTAAGAGGAGCCCTGCCCAGATTGGTGTGGACGATGACCCCGGTGGCGTTGATCACCGGAGACGGCCGGGGCCGCCACAGGTCCCGCGCCCTCCGGCTGATGGCCTCCACCAGCTGCTCGAGGGAGGGGCTGACGCCCCCGGACACTATGGCCGTGCGGGCCTCCTGGAGCTGGTCTCGGGCCAGGCTGACTATAGCATTGTGAGAGTAGGCCTGGACGAGCTCCTTCGATTGAGGAGACTCCAGTATCCTGTTCACGCTGGGCAGCGCTCTCAACCCGTTTTCGGACCTAGCACTCATAGATGACTCCAGGCTACGATTTTAGCACAAAGGCAACTGTCCGCTACCCGGGTTACGTACGGATGGAGTTGAATTGCCCGTGTGTAGATTGTTCTGATCTTCTTGCAACTGATTGCAATAGCACATAATGGCAACACGGCACTCGTAATGCTAGAATGGACGGGTTTTGCACCCGATTAGCAGCCCAACCACGTATTCATGGATGGCCGATGGAAAGAGCCGCCGACCCGGAAAAGCTTAAAGAACGACGAACTCTGCTGGCCACTACAGTAATCTCGGGCCACGGCCTGAAGCACCTGTATGCAGCCGCCTTCAGTATCGTCCTGCCGGAGATAAAGGATAGCCTGATGCTGAGCAATCTGGCTACGGCGGCGCTGGTGACGTCCCGAGAGTTCAGCAGCGGTGTAGTGACGATGCCCGCCGGGTTTCTTGCCGACCGGTTCAGCAACCGCTGGTCTCAGATCCTCACTGTCTCCCTGGGCCTGATAGCGTTGGGGTACCTGCTATCGGGGGCACTGGAGAGGTACTGGGCCATCATTCTAGCGGTCATCCTCACTGGCGTGGGCACAGCCATGTGGCACCCGGCAGCGATAGCGGCACTATCGCACCGCTTTCCCCATAAACGAGGATTCACCCTGTCCCTGCACGGGGCCGGGGGCAGCGCGGGCGAAGTCCTGGGGCCCCTGATTGCAGGAGGGCTGCTACTGGTCTTGGCCTGGGACCAGCTTCTGATATGGAGCTTCTTCCCGGCGGCGATAACGGCAGTGGTGGTCTGGACTGTCCTGCGAGGAATGAGGGGGCAGAAGGGGGTTTCCTCGGTGCGGGAATACTTTTCTGCCGCGGGCGGCCTATTTCAGAACCGGGTCCTGATGGCGGTGGTAGTGCTGTCCAGCGTTCGGAGCATGAGTCACCAGATCATCGTTATATTCGTGCCCATCTACTTGCGGGAGGAGCTGGGCTATTCCACCCTCATCGTCGGGATATACATCTCGCTGCTACAGGTCATGGGTATAGCGACTCACCCTCTGATGGGGACCATTTCCGATAGATACGGGCGGAAGGCGGCCCTGGTCCCTGGGATGATCGCCTTCGGCCTGCTGTGTATCGCCCTGGCCTTTGCGGACCCCGGTGTCCAGCTCACCTTGACCATCATCGCTATCGGCGCCTTCATTTTCACCTTCCACCACATCTTCATCGCCGCCGCAATAGACATCTCACCGGCAGAGCTCCACGGCACGTCTGTTGCACTCATTTACACGGGGTCTATGGTCATTGGAGGGCTGGGTTCGATCACGGCCGGCGTGCTGGCCGACGCGGTTTCCGTGGAGGCGACCTTTGTGTACGCCGGCATTCTGGTAATCGTTGCAGCCCTGGGCCTGGCCGTGCTCAAAATCCCCAGGGTCCGGTTCGAGGCAGAGGCCAGTGACCACGAGGGCTGACGCTGGATTAAGCGATGACTCACCCCCATCCCTTCGGCTACGCTCCCTTCGACGGAGCTCAGGACAGGCAGGGCAGGCTCTAACCTTCCCCCCTGAGGGGGGAAGGAATGGCCTCCTCACCCCAACCCCCTGCTCCGACACCAAGTCCCGAGTATCGGGGCGAAAAGGGGCGCTTCCAAGTTTATAGGACTTATTAAACGGCCCCAAAGATGCCGTGTTCAACCATTGCGAGGAGGAGGAGAGGCGTATTAACATTAGCTGCTAACTTCCTACAGGTTAACCACCGTTGCAGCCGTTCAAGAGAAGGGAGTTTGATAATGAGCCAGGAGACTTTTTGGACCGATCTCCGCAGGGAGATTCAGAGTGAGTCTGTTGTCAGCCATCCAATCTACACAGACCTGGTAAAAGGCAGACTCAAGAAGGGCACGATAGCCGAGCTGTGCGCGCAGCTCAAACACACCGTTGAAGAAGGGATCTCCTCCCTCTCTTTGATCATCCCCCAGGTCACCAGAGAGACTAGGAGGGAGCTGTCCGAAAATCTGTTCGGCGAGCTGGCGGGAACGCCGGAGGTGCCATCCCACTGGGAGCTAGCCATCAGGGCGGGGGCCGCCGCGGGATTCACCGAGGAGGATATCGATTCCCGGCCTATGCTCCCCGAGACCAAGGTGTATCCCGACACCGTGTCCGCCTACGCCATGAGAGGCCTCTGGCTCGAGGCCCTGAGCTTCGTGTCCATGGGCATCGAGGATATGTTCACCAAGTTCTGCGACGGGGTAACCCGGGGGTTGAAGGCCCACTACGGCTACGACGACGCTCAGGCATTCTACTTCGCCGTTCACGTGGGAGCCGACGAGGTCCACGCGGAGACCGGTTGGAAGACCGCCATCGCCCACGCCACTACCGACGAGAAGAGGGAGAGTGTCAGGCTCGCTGCCCTGGAGGGCCGCAACATGTGGTGGAACATGTACTCGGCGGTCTACAAGCAGGGAGAGGGGAAAGAGGCCCCGGTCCTCAGGTTCGAAGTGTAGCCGGTTGGCGCACGCCGGGCCCTTATCGTCGATGTGACGGCCTCACTGCCTTTGGAGACCTTTGATATGGGCCCCAGGTGAGTTGCTGCTCTTTCCGGTCAACTCTAGCAGAATAGGCGGATCAAGGGCCTGGACCCTGAGGAGGTTTAGATGAGATTTGCCAACGTGATCACGGCCGTGGACTCCCATGCCGAGGGGATGCCTTCCAGGGTAGTCACCGGTGGGTTCCCCCCTCTTCCCGGGAAGTCTATTTCGGAGAAGGTGAAATTCTTATCGGCCAATCTCGATCACATGCGCACGATGTTGCTGTTCGAGCCTCGGGGGCACGCTGCCATGTGCGTGGTCCTTGTGGTACCCGCCACAGTGCCCAAGGCGGATGTGGGGATTATCATCCTGGAGCCCCAAGGCGCGGTACCCATGTCGGGGAGCAACACCATTGCCGCCTGCACCGTCCTGGTGGAAACAGGAATAATCGAGGCCCGGGAGCCGGTGACCGAGTTGACCCTCGACACGCTTGGGGGCCTGGTCCGGGTCAAGGTCAAGGTGGAGAACGGTAGCGCAAAATCGGTCACCTTCCAGAATGTTCCATCCTTCTCCTACCTGCGGGATGTGGAGGTAAAGAGCTCCAAGTTCGGGACGTTGACTGTGGACATTGCCTATGGGGGAATGTACTACATCATGGTTAGGGCCAAGGACGTGGGCCTGAGCATGGACCGCGGAGAGTTGGACCGGATCATCGAGTACGGTGAAATCATAAGGGCCGACGTCAAGGAGCAAATCGAAATAAAGCACCCACTGGTATCGGATGAGGAGCAAAGGTTTTTTGGGGGGACGGTGCAGGTACAATTCTACGGGCCGCCTACCCACCCCGAGGCCGATATGAAAAACGTTGTGATAATGCCACCCTCCAGCATCGATCGGTCCCCCTGCGGCACAGGGACCTGCGCCAAGCTGGCGGACCTCTATGCCAAGGGTCGGATAAAGCTGAATGAGGAGCTGGTTAACGAGAGCTACATAGGCACCCTGTTCAGAGGCCGGGTCGTGGAGGAGGCCCAGGTGGGAGATTATCCGGCCATCATTCCCGAGCTCACCGGGTCGGCCTGGATCACCGGTATGCACCAGTTCGTGGTCGACCCTGAGGACCCTCTCAAGGACGGATTTTTGATCAACTAACCCCTTGAAGGGGCCGGCAGACTGGCCTGAATATAAGTTTCAAGAGGGGGTAAGGACTCAGGGCAGGCCCCACAAAGCCCGAGCAGAGGGGTTACGCCACCTGTGCGAACCCCGGCCTATGTCCTCTTAGATGTCTCCGGGGGCGATCACCTTAGAATTAAAAGTGACGACACGCGGTGTAAAACGGCACTGGCTGTTGTCAAATATGAACGTATAACGGCCCAGCTCGTCCGCAGTAATGCTACCTTCGCCTGTTAACGACCTCCTGGCGCTGTGCAACACGTCATCTTGTGGGCCAATTACACGAAAGGTGAGCTCAAAGTCTGAGCTATATCGGTAATCAATTGAATTGGCTGCGGGCAAATCAAAAGCCAGAGTAAAAACGCCTCCTCCGTCCACAGTGAAAGTAGTCGTCTCGAAAAGGTCCGGGGTAGGGATCGGGTCGCTTCCACACGCCGCTAAGAGAAGAGATAGGACGACTATTAGCATAGCAGCCGGGAATAGCCGCTTCATGAGATGCTTATCTGCATAACCTGGAGACATATTTATCCGAAAATCCCCAAATCAAACTGCCTGGCCGCAAACACGGCGTTATCCTATACTAGCGCTTTGCCATACAGGGGTACAGGAGACCACTGCTAAGCGTCCTATCTCAGGGACCGGGCTAGCAGTCTCGGATGGGCCAGGGCTAGGGCCTCCCGGCGGGTCTCATCGTCCAGGGGGGTCCGCTCCACCAGCTTTCCACCCTCGATTGAGGCGATGGGCACGCCGTCTCGATACAGCACCAGGTTACCCAGGGAGGCCGAGACCCGGGGCCCCGGCGTGAGAATGCCCACTTGATTGAGGGGGTCGCAGGCCGAGACCCGTAAGAGTTGGCCCGTGGGTTCGATCTTTCTTACCGAGCGTAGCATCTCGATGGCCTCCGGCAGGGCGAACTGCTCGCCCAGGTATCCGGCCACAAACCTGCCACCGCGTATCGTGCCTCTGGCCTCGGCCTGCCTGTAGACCCGCAGCAGATCACGCCAGAGAGGGGCCATAGGCTCCCGGGCCAGCAGCTCCCGGCCCATGACTCCGTATCGCTTCAGAAGCTGGAACGCCCTACTCTTGATGGCATCCTCGGCGATGGCATTATCGGGAGGGGCCAGGGGCTGTAGGATGGACCAGCGTGTGGTAGGGGGCCGCTGCCTCTTTCTCCTGCGAAGGCGAGAGCTTCGTCTCAGCGCCGGGAGGGTCCCGTTGCTAATCCTTCTGAGGGGTGTAAATCCATCGGCGGTGGCCCGGCCCGCGGCCACCAGTTGCCAAAGGGCGTCATCAACCTCAGAGGGCAGCCTTCGACTCAGCTTAGCTATATCGGGCTGGAAAGAGGCCCCTCTGGTGGAAAGGACCTCCAAAATCTCTTTAGCAGCCCCGGATAAGCCGTTGGCGTCGGGAGACAGGGGGTCCAGAAGCCAGTCCAGGTCTTCCCGCAGCCCCAGGGTCAGGGGCCCGTTTCGGGACAGGCCGACCTTGGTGATGATCTGATCCGACGAGGGCCTGCGCCGGGCCATCCGTCCCCAGACCACCTGGCCGCCAAAGCACAGATCGTCCAGCATGGAGGGTAGATAGTCGGCCACCCTAGATTTCAATAACTGGGGCTCCCAGGCGCCGGCCGCGGCCTCGAACCCCTGAAGCTGCTCGATCACCTCCAGCAGCCCGTCCTCTCCGTTCAACCGGTGAGACGGTTCGATGTGCTGCCAGCGGAACAGGAACCTCATGAAATTGGACTGGGAGACGGGCTCGATCTCCCGGCGCAGCCTGGCGATGGTGGCCCTGTGAATCCGGGCCAGGATCCTCCGGTCGCAGTACTCGACATCCTCGACGCCGGGCCTGTAGGAGCCCCTAAGGACCAGTCCATCCACCTCGAGACGCACTATGGCCGCCTCGACATCCCCGGGAGGGAGGCCCAGGCTTTCGCTCAGCTCCGAGACGGTAAGGGGCCCGGAGCACTCGACCCGTCCCCTAACCAGGGCCAGGACTGCCTCCTCCAGGGATGGGACGTCACCCTTTAGAAACCGCTCCGGCGGCGCTGGGTGGAGACTTGCGCCCGGATAAGCGGCCAGCGCCGTGGCCGCCGACTCGGTGGCCGTCCAGGCCTCGCTGCCATCGGGGCGGCGAAGGGTGATAAGCCGCCCCTGGCCGGACAGCTCATTAGTCCACTCCCGAACGAGGTCTCGGGAAACCCCGTTATCGCCGGGCCTGAGGTCTGCTTGAGACATGACCCCCAGAACCAGAAGGGCATCGTGGAACTCCTCGGCGTCTCTGATCACGGGCCAGGCATCCTGGGTCGCGGTGGAGATGGCATCCGGGTCCAGGGCCCCCAAGTCCCGGGAATCCTGGGGCAGGGCCCGGCGCAGGGACACGGCCCGAGAGCGGCGCTCCTCCAGGGGAGCATCGTCCAGGAAGGCATAGGGCATTGCATTGAGGATCTGGTGGGAGAAGACCGATGGCTGTATGGTATCCCTAGCATAGACCTGTATCTTGGACTGCTCGATGTCTTCCAGCACCCGTCGCAGCCCTTCCAGGTCCATGGCCTCGGTCAGGCAGTCCCTGAGGGTCTCGAAAACGAGGGGGTGATCGGGCACCTCAATCTCCACCCGCGGGGCGTTGTCCTGGCACTGGACCTGGGCCGGGAATACGGCTGCCAGCAGGTCATCGGACCGCATCCGGAGGAGGGGAGACGGCACCTTCCGGCCACCCGTAAAGCGCAGAACGGCCAGTGATCTGGTGGAGTTCCAGCGCCAGCGGGTTTGAAACAGCGGCGCCTGAAGGACGGCCTGGGTCAGTACCCTATCGAGGGTTCGGGAGGAGAGTAAGGTGAACACGTCGGACAGAGGAAACGAAAGATTGGGCCCCAGGGAGAAGTTAATTCCGTCGTCGGTGGCGGCGGCCTGGAGCTCGAAGTCGAAGGTGCGGCAGATCTGCTTCCTGAGGGCCATGCCCCAGGCCCGGTTGATGCGGGCCCCAAAGGGCGAGTGTATCACTACCTGGGCGCCTCCCGTCTCATCGAAGAAGCGCTCGGCATAAATCGTGTCACACCTGGGCACACCGCCCAGGATTCGCACCCCTTCCTGGAGATAGTCCACTACCTGCTGGGCGGCGTTGTCGTCGATACCGGTCTCTTCCAGAAGCCACTCTCTGGCGTCATCGGGCTGCTCCAGCCTCTCGACCAGCCCCTGGCGAAGGTCCGATATCTCCTGAGACAGCTCCAGGGTCCTTCCCGGGGCCTCGCCCAGCCAGAAGGGTATGGTCGGGGCTGCGCCGTGGGCGTCCTCCACCCTGACCCGGCCGCGCTCTACCCGGCGTATACGCCAGGCAGTGTTGCCCAGCAGGAATATATCGCCGGCCATGCTCTCGATGGCAAAGTCTTCGTTTACGGTGCCGACGAAGACACCCTCAGGGTCGGCGACGACGTCGTAATCGGCGGTGTCGGGTATTGCGCCGCCGCTGGTGAGTGCGGCAATGCGAGCGCCCCGGCGTCCCTTCAGCCTGCTGTTGACCTCATCCCGGTGAAGAAAGGCCGAGCGCCTGCCCTCCCGAGGCGCGACGCCCCGGGACAGCACTTCGATGACCTGGTCGTACTTTTCTCGGGGCAGGTCTCGATAGGGATAGGCCCGCCGGCAGAGATCGAATAGCTGGTCCTCGTCCCAGTCCTCGGAGGCGCAGGCGGCCACGATCTGCTGGGCCAGGATATCCAGGGGCCAGGGAGGAATGGACAGGCTGTCCAGGTTATGCCGCTTAACGGCCCTCACCAGGGCCACGCATTCCACCAGCTCGTCACGGGTCAGGGGAAAGAGGCGCCCCTTTGGCGTCAGGCCTATGGAGTGGCCCGAGCGCCCCACCCTCTGGATAAGGAGGCCTATGGACCGGGGCGACCCGATCTGGCAAACCAGGTCCACCATACCGACGTCGATGCCCAACTCCAGGGAGGCGGTGGCTACACAAACCTTGACCTTGCCGGCTTTAAGGTTCTCCTCGGCCCGGTGCCGCGTCTCTCGGGAGAGGCTGCCGTGATGGGCGGCCACAGCCTCTTCACCCATCCGCTCAGAGAGCTGGTGGGATACCCGCTCCACTAGCCGCCTGGTGTTCACGAAGACGAGGGTGGTGCCGTGCCCCCGGGCCAGTTCTGCAATCCTATCCAGGGTCTCGGCCCACAGCTCGTGGCTGGCGATGGGCCCCAGCTCCCCCTGAGGCATCTCCAGGGCCAGATCGATCTCCCGGGCATGGCCCGCATCGACGATCAGACACTCGGGGCTGCCGTCCTCTCCGATGAAACGATTGCCCACCAGGAACCGGGCCACCTCCTCTATCGGCTTCTGGGTGGCGGACAGCCCGATGCGGGTTATGGGGCCCTCGGCAAGGGCGCATAAACGCTCGATGGTGAGGCTCAGGTGAGAGCCTCTCTTGTCGTCGGCTATGGCGTGAATCTCGTCCAGGATGAGGGTCTTGACACCCCGCAAGCCCTGCCTACCACTCTTGGAGGTCAGCAGTATGTAGAGGGACTCGGGGGTGGTGATGAGGATGTGGGGGGGCCGTTTGGCCATGGCCCGCCTCTGGGACTGCGTGGTGTCCCCGGTGCGGAGGCCGACCCGGATCTCGGGCACCGGGACGCCCATCTCTTCGGCGAGGGAGTTGATCCCGGACAACGGTTCCGCCAGGTTCCTCTCGATATCGTTGGAGAGGGCCTTCAGGGGGGATACGTAGACCACCTGGGTCACGTCCTCCAGCCCGTTATCCAGGCCCCGCTTTATCAGGTCATCGATGCACTTGAGAAAGGCGGCCAGGGTCTTTCCCGAGCCGGTGGGCGCCGAGATCAAGGTGTGCTTGCCCTGGGCTATGGAGGGCCAGCCCCGGGCCTGGGCCTCGGTGGGCTGCTGGAACCGGCTGCGGAACCAGGCCTGGACCACGGGATGAAAGGAGGAGAGAGGCATACCAATAGATTAGCACAAGTGTTGGGATTGCAGGAAGCCGTGGGGAGGAGGCAACCGGTACAGATTAGCTGTCATTGATACTGAGATAGCCAGCTCGTCCTTCGCCAATCTCAGGATCAGCGGGCTAATCTTTCACGTAAGAGAAGGACTTGGTGACAGCTAGCAGAACGTGCGCGGGCTAGTCAGTCTCTCGGGCAGGGACCAGGTAGCTCCCACGTTGAACCATCTCAGCGCCAGAGCCGGGGGTGTTGACGGGAATCCTGCTGCGTATAGTGGTGCCCTTGCCCCGGGCCGAGTCGATCTGGAGGGTCCCGCCCAGTCCCTCTGTGCGGTACTTCAAGGTTTCCAGGCCGAAATGCCCGTTTCGATGGGTACTGGTGGCCGCGCCGGGGTCGAAGCCCTTGCCATCGTCGGCTACGGAGGCCAGCACTTCTGAGCGTTCCCAGGCCAGCTCGACGATCAACGAGCTGGGTTCTCCATGGGCTATGGCGTTGCCCACCGCCTGCTGAACGATGCGGTACAGAGCTATCTCTATCACCTCCGAAAGGCGGCCATTCTCGAAGCCCCTGGCGCTGAAGGTTATCTGAATGGGATTGGGGTTGGAAACCGGACGGGATGTCAACCTATCGAGATGGGACTTGACCGCGGATACCAGGCCAAGGTCGGTGAGGACCGATGGATAGATGCCCTCGACGATCTCCCTGAGCCGGGCATCAATATCCCTGATTTTTTCACGAACCCGGCCCAGCTCTGTCTCTACCCCGGCCTGGGGGTGGATATCTCGACGGAGCAGGGATATGTCCACTGCCAGCCCCGCCAGATCGGACATCGTCTCATCGTGGAGCTCGCCGGCCAGCTTCTTCTGCTCATCCTCCCGAGCGGCCTGGATGGCCTGAAAGCGTTGCAGCTGCTCCAGCTTGAGGTTCGCACGTCTCACCATCTCCTCGGCCCTACGACGCCCCGTGATATCCCGGGCAACCCCCAGTACCAGCTTCCTACCTTGATACTCCACCAGGTTGCAGTGCAGATCGATGGAGATCGGGTCACCGGCCCGAGGCTGAAAAGAGAGGTGTTGGACACCGGCTTTCCCCTGGGACACTGCACCATTCAGGACCTCGGCGGCTCCAACCCGGTCAGCCTCGCGGAAGAGCACCGGCATGCTCATGCCCAGCAGCTCTTCCCTGCTGTATCCGGTTAGGACCTCCATTCTTGGATTGACCTCGGTAAGGGCGCCATCATCAGGGTCCAGAAGGAATATGGCATCGGCGGCCTGCTCCACCAGTGAACGGAACTTGTTCTCCGAGGCTGTGAGCTCCTTTGCGGCGGCCTGAAGCTGGTCGTTGTATGTCCGAAGCGTCTGATTAGACTTCCGAAGTTTTTTCAGGAGGTCTCGATTCTCGGCCGAAAGCTGGTGCTGGCGCAGGGCATTGCGAACGCTGTTGACCAGGGCATCGATGTCCAGGGGCTTGACGTGATAGGCGTAGGCCCCTTGATTTACCGCTTCTACGGCGTTGTCCAGGGTCGCCTGCCCCGAAATGAATATCACCGGCCTGTCCGAGTTCCCTTCCTTCAGGAAACGAAGGAGTTGGAAGCCATCGACATCGGGCATTTTGATGTCGGTTATGATCAGGTCGGGCCAGTCGTCTTCGTCCAGGTTTGCCAGCCGGTCCAAAACCTTCAGGCCCCCGTCACAATCGGTAACCTGAAAGCCCTCATCCTCCAGAATTCCGGACAGGGTTACCCGGATTCCCGGCTCGTCGTCAACTACCAATATCTTGGCCTGGTTGCTCATGTTCCCTTTCTTCTTAGGAGGTATCTGCCCCGATGAGATTCAACATCTGGTCGATGTCAAAGGGCTTGTTGATCACCGTGTAGTCCTCCGACCGGAGGGCATCTTTAATGGGGCTTTCCTGGGCATAAGCGGTAACGAAGATGGCTCTGGCTGAAGGGTCTCTGCCCCGTATCTTACGGAATGCCTCGAAGCCGCTCATGCCGGGCATCTTAATGTCCATGAGGATCACGTCGTAGTGCCTGTTTTCAGTCATGGCGACGGCCTTGGGCCCGTCCTGGGCCTCCTCCACCGAGTAACCCTTCTCCTCGAGCACGGCCCGGAGGAGCGCTCTATCCGCGGCGTGATCATCCACCACCAGGACCGTTGCGGCCCCGATCACTTCCTGAAGTATGC
>JADFJI010000311.1 GCA_022566235.1 Chloroflexota bacterium | reverse complement strand
CGGTGTCGATAGTCACCCTCAGTTCGCCTTCTACCCCCCCAACCTGTCCCCCACCTTCAGCCCCGACTGCTCTATATATTCAGGCGCCATCACCTTCTTAGACTCGGGGGGCTGCACCCTTTTGACCTTGATGGCCCCTCCCCCCACCAGCACCAGAAAGCCGTCCTCCTCTACCTCTACCACCTCCCCAGGGTCACCGGCCCCAGTTCCCGGCCTCAGCTCCGAGTCGAATATCTTCAACCGTTGCCCATTGAACACCGTCCAGGCCCCAGGCTGGGGGTTGGTCCCCCGGATCAGGTTGTACACCTCCTGAGCCGGGCGGTCCCAGTCGATAGCGGAGTTCTCGGCCGTGCATATCCCTTCATAGGTGGCCTTGGACTCGTCCTGCTGGATTCTGGGGGCCCTATCCTCCTTCACCAGGTTGATGGATTCCATCATGGCGTCCACCCCCTCTGGGAACAGGTGGTTGAAATAGAGGGAGCCGACGGTGTCGTCTGGGCCTATTTGAACCTCTTTCTGTAACAGGACAGGCCCGGTATCCAGCCCCTTGTCCGGCCAGAAGATGGTCAATCCAGTCTTCTCATCGCCGTTGATTATCGCCCAGTTTATCGCGCTGGCCCCCCGGTGCTTGGGCAACAGCGAGGGGTGATACTGGATGGTGCCCAGCCTGGGAAGATACAGGACCCTCTCCGGCACGAGCAAGGTGACGAAGGCCATCACCCCCAGGTCGGGCCCCAGGCTTTGAAAGGACTGATACACCTCCTCGGTCTTCATGGAAGTGACCGTGAAGAGGGGCACCCCCTTGGCCTCGGCGGCCTCGGCCAGCGGGTCGGGCCTACCCTTTCTTTCAGGAGGGACAAAAGCGCCGACCACCTCCTCTCCCCGCTCCAGCAACCGCTCCAGCACTTTTGCCCCAAAGGGGGCCTGGCCTATGACAACAATTCGCAATTTATCCGCTCTCCCTTCTACTTATGCGACCCGAAATACAACCGGCATTACACTAGGCCGCCCCTTCTACGCTAACTTACTGACGCTCCTTCAAGAATGGCCCCTCGGGCCCCAGACCCTCTCGCGACTAAGGCCAGTGGCAACTATTGTACAGCTCGAGAAATAACGTTCCTTTTTGTCACCCTTGAGTCCCGATTGTATCGGGACGAAGGGTCTAGATCTTCGCTCCGACGAGGCGGAACTCAGAATGACACAATAATTTCGAGACTAACCACTAGAATCTACCCGATCCCGGGGCCACCGTCAGGGCCACATCTCGACTTGTATCCAGTGTCCACCTATACTTACCCGGTGGACGTCGTTTAGCTGCTCGATACCGCGGGTGATGAGGAACTGAGACCTTGGCGGAGACCCCTGGGCCCCAGGCCCGAAATTTCCAGCGGGTGGGTCTATTTTACCATCCGAAGTCGGCTGCGGCCCAGGACCTGGCCCGGGAATTGGAGCGGAATTTCGCCCGCGCCAACCTCGACGCCTGGACCCGGTCCGCATGGGACGATGACGAGACGCTACAACACGTCGGCGATCGGGACCTCCTCCTCAGCATCGGTGGTGATGGAACCGTTCTAAGGGTAGCCCACCTGGCCCTGCAGGACGGTATTCCCATACTCGGCATCAACATGGGTAAAGTGGGCTTCATGAACGAGCTAAGCGCCCAGGTGGCCCGAGAGAAGCTGCCCGGCCTCCTCTGCCAGAAGAGCTGGTTGGATGACCGCACCACTCTCCAGGCCCAGATCACCCCTTCCGTGACCGAAGGCCCAGAAGGCCAGAGGCCCCTGGGCCCCCTGTTCGCCCTGAACGATGTTGTGGTGGCCCGCGGCCGCGTGGCACGAGTCGTCCGAATCCAGGCCCGGATAGACGGCGACCTGTTTACCACCTACAAAGGTGACGGCGTCATCGTCGCTTCCGCCACCGGCAGCACCAGCTACTCCATGGCCGCCGGGGGCCCCATCCTCAGCCCCCTGAGCAGAGAGTTCATTCTAAACCCCATCACCTCCCACCTCACCATCTCCAATCCTCTGGTTCTCCCACCGACCACAGTCATCGAGCTGACCGTCAGCACGGACCACGAGGTCATAATGAGCGTCGACGGCCAGATAGAGCGGGTCCTCCAAGACGGAGACAAAGTCTCGGTGACCGTTGGCCCCAAAAAGTCCCTCTTCCTCCGCTTCCAGCCCCAGGGCCGCTTCTACTCCACGGTAACCCAGCGCCTCACCCGGATGGAGTGACCATCACTTCGAGGCCCTTTAATAAGTCCTACAAAGCGGGAAGTGTCCCGACGCCGAGGCGGGACCGGGGGATGGTCGAAAGTGTTATTAACCACTCTCACTCCTTCATCTCTTGTTCACCCTTGGATGATTCCGGGCGTCTGACCCTCAGGCTGTCATACCTCCACAACAGGTCGTCCACGGCCTCCCGAAGTAGCGAGGCTTCGCTCCGGGAAAGATCATCGGCCAGCTCAGAGAGCTGGTCGAGCTGGGTCTGGGCGAAGTAGCTGGTCTTCAGGGCCATCCTGGTCTCTTTTGAGCGCTGCCACAGGTTGGTCCGCCCCCGGCCCATCTCCTTGGCCCTGAGCAACGCCCCCTGGGCCTTACGCAGCAGGTCCCGATCATCGTGGGCCTGGCCCGGGAAAGAGGCGACACCGCAGCTCAACGATACCTGCACCTCGATACTCTTGGCCTTCAGGTCCAGGGTCAAAGGGTTGGCGTCGAAGAAGGATCGGGTTTTCTCGGTCGCCAGGAGAGCATCCTCGGGCACGGTATCGGGAAAGACCAGGAGAAAGGTATCGCGGCTGTATCGAGCGATGGTCTCCGCCCCGATGTCACCGGCAGATAGAACCCCTGCAACTCGCTTTAGCAGGGCGTCTCCGGCCATCAAACCGTATTCCTCATCGAACGCCTGGAACCGGTCCACGTCAAGCAGGGCCACAGAGATTACGGTGTCATTCTCCTGGGCCCGCCTCACACCCTCCAGGACTATCCGATTAGCGGCCGCCCGGGTATACAGCCCCGTAAGGGGGTCCATTTCCAGATCGCTGGGTGCGTAGGGTCTATCGCCGGCTACATTTACCACAGAGTAAGTATATTTATATACGTATATTTATATAACT
>JADFJI010000310.1 GCA_022566235.1 Chloroflexota bacterium | reverse complement strand
GCGGGCGCAGTTGTCCCAGAGGATCTTCTTCTTGGTCGCGTCGGAGACTTTGTCGTATGCCAGAAACTTCTCCAGTGCGAACGGATAGTTGGAATCGGTGTGGGGGTAGTCGGTGGAGAGGACGATATTGTCGTCTCCTATCGCCTCGACGACCTGGCACAGAAGCTCCCCATCGGTCTCCACAGACACGTAGCATCGCTCCTTGAAGTAGTGGCTGGGTAGGTGGGTTAGCTGGACCTCCTGACTATCCCCGTATATCTTCCACTGCTCGTCCAGCCGGTAGAGAAGCCAGGGGACCCATGAGCAGTTCCCTTCCAGGAAGGCCATCCTCAGTTTCGGGAATCGATGAAGCACTCCTCCGGCGGTCATACACCCGATGGTAAGCATCAGCGTGATGGGGAAGGAGAAGGTGTGAATCAGCACCAGGTTGTTGGGGTGCTCCCGGAACCAGTTACCCGGATTCCGGGCCGAATATCCCTGGGATGTGTCGTGGAAGGTCACCGGGACATCCAGGTCCTGGAGGGTGTCCCAGAGGCGGTCGCACTCCTGGTCATGGGGCATCCGGTCGTCCACGGAGGTGGGCAGCAGGGTCACGGCCACAGCCCCCTGGTCTTTGACGGCCCTTGTTGCTTCCTGAGAGGCCGCCGGGACATCGTTGAGGGCCAGGACGGCCGAGCCCCTCAGCCTGCCCGGGTCGGCCTGGACAAACTCCCCCAGCCAGTTGTTGAAGGCCCGGCACACGGCCAGGCTATACCGGGGGTCCTGCCCGTCTACCTGGATGGCCATCTGGGTATAGGTGCGGAACAGAATAGCAATATCGATTCCCTCCCGGTCCATGGCTTTCAGGGTTAGCCCGGGGGTGTAGCCCTCCCTCTTTTCCTCGGCGTAATGATGGGAACTCCCATCGTCCAGGTGCTTGCGGGAGAGCATCTCTTTGCGGAGCCACTCCACGGCCGGCAGCTTGCCATCCTGAACCTGCCAGTCGAGAAGGCCGCTCTCGGGTCGGGCGCCCCACCTGGGGGCCAGGGCTCGATATTCAGGCTCCATGTAATCGTCATACAGGTTCGGCGGCTCCATGAGGTGGAGGTCGCTGTCGACTATTTTGAACCCGTCTCTTGACATAAAGCCCTCCCAGGCCGATATCTCCCGTGTTGAATACGGAGCGCTTGCCGATGATGGCGGGGCTATGGAACCCCGACACTCTTTCCAGATGATCGCGCTGTTTATGCTGTGGGGAAGGGGTTGGGGTTACAGACCCGGAACAGTGGTCATGTGGACAGCTTTTTAGAGGGAATCGTCTTCCTCGGGTCTACGAAAGGGATGTCCACTACCTCGGCATCAACAGGCCCGTCGGCGGGCAGGACCGCCTTGACCTTGGTGCCCGATGCTGTGTGGCTGATGGGCATCATAGCCAGCCCGATGTTGGTGTCCAGATTGGGGGAGAAGAAGGCGCTGGAGATGTAGCCCACATCTTCGCCCGACGAAGCGTCTTGTACCGGGAAAAAGTCCGGATTGTACCAGGTGATGGGCTTTCCTCCCATCCTGAGGCCGACCAGGCGCTGCTTTATCCCTTCCTCCTTGATCTTCCTAAGGGCATCCTTGCCTATGAAGTCGGCCTTACTAAAGTCGATCTGCCAGTCCAGGTTCACCTCGAAGGGGTTGGTCTCGATGTCCATGTCCTGGCCATAGGACAGGATGGCAGCCTCTATTCTGCGGATATGGCTCGGTGCGATGACGTGGAGGTTGAACTCCTCGCCTGCTTCCAGGACCTTGTTCCACATCTCGTCGGCGTTGGCAATAGCGTCATGGAGATAGATCTCGAAGCCGACCTCTGCCGAGAACCCGGTGCGGGAGATGTCCACCCGCAGGCCGTTCATGTTAGTCTGCCATATCGTGTAGTATTTCATCTCCAGGATACGGTCGCCGAAGAGCTTTCTCATCAAGTTCACGGACTTGGGCCCCTGGATCTGGACCGGCGAGACATCGACCTCGTTGATATCTACGTTGAACTCTCCCGTGGCATTGACCCCCTGGGCCCAGAGAAGCACGTCAGAGTCCGAAATGCTGAACCGGAACTCGTCCTCGGCTATCCGCAACAGGACAGGATCGTTGATTATCCCGCCCTTCTGATTGCACAGGATGACGTACCTGGCTTTATTCACCGGAAGCTTCTTGTAGACGTCTCGGGTGATAAGCCGATCGACGAAAGCGGCGGCATCGGGGCCCTTGACCTGAATCTGGTGCTCGACTGCGACGTCCCACATGGTGACATCCTGGGTGATATATTCGTACTCTTTCATCAGGCCCCCGTCCTCGGGCTTCACGTAGGCCCTGGGATGATACATGTGGTTGTAGGTGGCGAAGGCCCAGCAACCCGCCTTGACGGAAAGGTGCCAGTAGGGCGACTTACGGATGCGAGCGGTGAACTTTATGCGGGCGTCGAGGTCACCGCTCTGCCTCATGTTGATGGGTACGTGGCGCTTCTTGATCTGCAACATTGCCCAATGCCTCCAATGGATTTCCGGGCTTCAATGCCGGCTCTGTTTAGCTTATCTCCCTGTTGATTTAGGTTAGATATTGATGGGAGAGACCGGGGGGCTACTCGAAGAACCCGTACAGCTTGCCGGCGTTCTCGCATACCAACTTCCGCCGTAGGTCCTCGTCCAGGTGGCCCAGGTTTCGCCGGATGACATCCTGGGACTCGGGCCAGACACTGTCTGGATGGGGGTAATCGGAGCCCCACAAGATGTTGTCCTCACCCACGGCTTCGATTATCTCTGGGGTGAGGCGCTCGTCCTGGAAGGTGGAGTAGCCCTGCCTTCGCCAGAACTCGGTGGGCTTCATGCTAAGCTTCAGGTGGAACAGCCGGTCCTCATACTCCTGGTCGATGCGGTGAAGGATGTAGGGGAGCCACCCGACACCACATTCACCCAATACGAACTTGAAGTCGGGATGGGCCTCGCAGGCCTGGGACAGCAGGATGCTGGTCAGAAACTCCGGCCCCGATAACTGAAAGAGGGTGTACATCAGGCCCAGGGAGATCCACTGGTACCGCTGGTGGGCCGGGTCTTCCGGCTGGCGATAGGCCAAACCGGTGGTGTGAAAGGAGATGGGCAAGCCAC
>JADFJI010000309.1 GCA_022566235.1 Chloroflexota bacterium | reverse complement strand
CTATCGAGGACGTTGATGAGCAGATCCATCAGGTGCAGCAGGTGGGCGTCAAGGGGATCTCCTCAGTTATGTTCTCCATCACCGACGACATCGGAATGATGCAGCGAATTGCCCGGGAGATAGTCCCGAAGTTTAATTGACCTTCGGCGCTGGTTTACGCAGCGCTCACATCTCAGACGACCTGGAGCTCTTAAATACCTTAAACTGTACCCCGTAAAAGTGGTTGCATTGAAAGGAGTGGAATATGGCCAAGATGGACTTCGGCATAGGCCTGGGGGCCGAGCTTAGGTTTGATGAAGTGGCGGCTCACGCTCGGGTTGCAGACGAAAGTGGGTTCTCCCACGTCACGTTTGTTGACCAGAGCAATGTGTCCCGAGAAGTAAACGGGATGATGACTATAGCAGCTCTGAACACTCGTCGTATTCAGATCGGCCATGGCCTCTGTGATTCGTTGATGTACCATCCGGCGGTAATCGGCAATTTTGTGGCCAGTCTCCGGGAGTTGACCGGCGGCCGAGTGTTCGTGGGCCTGGGCGCGGGAGACCCTTTCGCAGGCAAAGCGATAACAAGGCCCGTAGGGCTTGACGCTCAACGCGAGACGGTCAAGTTTCTCAAGAAGTTCACCGCGGGGGAGGATGCCGAGCTGTGGGGAAGCACATGGCATTCGGAATGGATTCGTAACACCCAGTGGGCCGGACGTCCCATAGAGGTGTTCATGGGCCCTCTAGGACCCAAATCCCTGCAAATGGCCGGCGAGGTAGCCGACCAGATCTTTGTGTTCGGCGCTGGGGAACCGGAGATAATGAAGTGGAATATGGAGCAGATCGAGACGGGGGCCTTAAGGGTTGGCCGTGACCCATCTGAGATCAAGGTCTGGGCCCGCACAGAGGTGTACGTGACAAGAAGCAAGGAAGAAGCCCGGCATGAGGTTTCGTCCTACGCGGCGTCCTGCGCCAACGGGCTTGCTAGGTCCATATTCAACCGAGACACCCCCGAGGGCCGGGACCTGTACCAGCGTTTAGAGCGAAAGCAACCTGGAATCGTGGACGAGTTCAAGCGGATACGCGAGAACTTCAATCCCTACATGCACGAGTCCATCCACGCCCCCCACGCCGAGTTCGCTACTCAGAGGGTCATAGACTTCATCAACCTAAGCGGGCCCGTGGAGGATATAGACGAGCGGATCTACGACCTCCAGCAGATCGGGGTCCACGGTATCTCCTGCGTTCAGTACGCCATCATCGACCAGCAAAGTAACATGCGAGAGATTGCTAATACGATCATGCCGCAATTCCGCTAGGGACACCCTTCTCCTTCTGCCGTCCATCCCAAGCGATAACGTTGGAAGAGTGGCTGGATAGGAAGCGAAAACAAGTTGGTCGGGGTGCCGGGATTCGAACCCGGGGCCTCGTCGTCCCGAACGACGCGCGCTACCAGGCTGCGCCACACCCCGATTTTGATACCATAATATAAAGCTCGGTGTCCCGAACGACGCGCGCTACCAGGCTGCACCACACCCCGCTTTTGATACCATAATATAAAGCTCGGTGTGCTGAACACAATGCTTTATTAAACTTCATGCTTCGAAAGCATATTTGGGTTTGTTTCACCAAGATTTCAGACGGCTACAGCTAAACAGCAAGTAGGACGCGGTGTCCAACCGCCCAGGAAGGGGGATAGGGGGATGGTCGAAAGTGTTACTAAACACTCTCTACATTATCCCTCTGACGTTCCCTTGCGGGTGTCGAGACATCACCACTGAGGCCCCTGTGATATATTGTCGGATGGGCGGCAACAGCTCCGGTCCAAGGTCTAAGCCCCACAGATCACAGATGTCATCAACTGAGACCTCAAGCGGGTCCACCCCCTTCGTCACGACAGTCGTCGGCAGCCTGCCCAAGCCGGCCTGGCTGTACGAGGATACGGCGATGTCCGAAAAGTTCAAGGAGCTTCACGGCCAGGGTGCCGCATGGGCCTTAAGCGGAGAGGCACTGCATGAGGCCCAGAACGATGCCGTTAGGGTGGCCATCCACGACCAGGAGCGGGCCGGGATCGATATCATAACCGACGGGGAGCAGCGCCGAAAGTCCTACGTCACCTACGTGACCCGGAAGCTCGACGGCCTGGATTACGAGACCCTCGCCGAGAAGTGGGTCAGGGGCGGCCGGCGCCTGGCCCAGGTGGGCCGGTGCGTTGGGCCCGTGACCCGGCGAGGCCCCATGCTGGTGCAGGACCTCCGGTTTGCCATTTCCGAGGCCCGGTCGCCGCTGAAGGTGACCATGCCGGGGCCCATGACCGTGGTCGATTCCATCCTCGATATCTATTATCGCGACGAGCGGGCCCTGGCCCTGGCCGTGGCGGACGCCCTGAACCAGGAGGCCCGAGACCTGGAAGCTGCGGGCGCTGCGGTGATCCAATTCGATGAGCCGCTCTTCAGCCGGTATCCCGAAAAGGTGTCGCAATGGGGCATCGAGGCCCTGGACCGCTGCATCGAAGGCATCGAGGTCGAGACCGCGGTCCACATCTGCTACAGCTATCCGATGCCGGGGGTCCCCAGGCCCATCGTGCCCAGCTACCCCGAAATCCTCCCTGAGGTGGAGAAGTCCAAAGTGCGCCAGGTCGCCCTGGAGTTCGAGGCCCCGGCCCTGGACCCGGCCTTGCTGCGGCTGTGCCCCTCGAAAACGGTCATCTTCGGCTGTGTGAGCAACGGCTCGGAGGAGGTGGAATCGCCGGAGCACATCGCCTCAAGACTACTTGAGGCCGCTCGATATCACCCCCCGGAAAAGCTGCAGGCCGCACCCGACTGTGGTCTGGTCACCCTCGGCCAGGCCAGCGCCCGTTCAAAGCTGGCCTCTCTGGCGAAAGGGGCCGAGCTGGCCCGCCAGCGCCTCTAGCCGCTCCTACATGCACGTTTCAGGCAAGCGAGGAGTCCTTGTCTCCGAAACTCCTATGTTTGTCATTCTGAATCCCGACAAGTCGGGATGAAGAATCTGGGGAGGGGTCACTCTAGACTTGGACGAAACGCCCGGCCCCAGATCCTTCGTCGCCCGGGCTCCTCAGGATGACAACGGCGAAAATGGTGGCTCGTCTCTGTCATTCTGAACGGAGTGAAGAATCTGGGGAGGTGGGGTTGC
>JADFJI010000308.1 GCA_022566235.1 Chloroflexota bacterium | reverse complement strand
CGGTGATCGAAACAGGCCTGAAGCCCCGGGCGCACCGGCCGGTCCTCGGCGCCCACCACCACCGTTGAGTTGCCCCGCTGGTCTATCTCCCGTCGCACCGATTCCGGGTCCAGGCCTTCGCCCTGAATGAGGAACTGGGCGCAGAAGCCGTAGACCTGTTCTTCGACGCCAACGTTAGCTCTCGATACTCGGGAGATGGCATCGGTATCCTGGGGCTGGGGAGGCGCAACCAGAGGCTCGTTGCGGAGGGCTTTGAGGGCCCCTTCGAGGATGACCAGCAGCCCCTGGCCACCGGCGTCGACCACTCCCGCCTCACGCAGGATCGGCAGAAGGCTGGGGGTGCGCTCCACCGATTGTCTGGCCTCCTCCACCGCCGCGGCCAGCACATCCTCCAGGTCGTCGCTCTCCTCAGATGCCTTGTGGGCTGCTTGGGAGGCATCCTTGATGACGGTCAGGATGGTACCTTCTACGGGCTTGCTGACCCCCTTGTACGCCGCCGTCGTCGCCTCTCTCAGGCCCCGGGCCAGAGAGTTTCCGTCTATGGCAGATTCACCCTCTACACCGTTGGAGAATCCACGTAAGATCTGAGAAAGGATCACCCCACTGTTTCCACGGGCCCCCATAAGAGCCCCCCAAGCCAGGGCCCCGGCAACGGAGGAGGCGTCCTGTCCCTTGCCCTTTTCAACCTCCTCCATGGCGGCGCGCATGGTGAAGAGCATGTTGATGCCGGTATCGCCATCGGGCACGGGGAACACGTTGAGGGCGTTTATCGCCTCGCAGTTCATCTCCAGCCAGCGGGTAGCCGTGGCGAACATCGTCTTGACCTGTGAGCCGTCGTACACTTTAGACATGGCAGTGATGGCTTCCTGATGAGGACAACGCTCCCGAACCCAGCGCGACCAGTTGTAACCAGGATGCCTTTATGTTATCTTGATGGCTCCGATTCTACAAGGTGGTTACGCATTGGCAAAGTGTGAATTGTGCAATAAAGTGCCCCGGTTTGGCCGAAACGTCAGCCATTCCAAGGTGCATACCCCACGACAGTTTAAGCCTAACATTCATCCGGTACACCTGATGATAAACGGCAAGCGGCAGCGGATGAAGCTCTGCACCCGGTGCATTCGCACCCAGTATAAGATAGCTTCCTGAGGCCACTCGTTTAGCTACCGGGGATGGGGTGCAGAAGGCTGGGGCTAAAGGGCCAGAATTCTAGGTTCGCAGGCTGGCTACGCTGGCCTTTATGCGGGCGAGGCCCTGGGCCACGGTCTCCCGATTGTTGAATACCGCAGATCCCGCCACCAGGACCCGGGCCCCTGCCTCCACGACCCCTGGGGCCGTCGCCGCAGAGATACCGCCGTCCACCTCTAGCTCCGCCTCAGACCCCAACTCGTCCAGGCACCAGCGCATCCGAGCTATCTTCTCAGTCATGGTCTCGATATATTTCTGGCCGCCGAAACCCGGGTTCACCGTCATCACCATCACCAGGTCGAGGTCGGAAAGCACATCATCTAAGACCGAGATTGGCGTGCCGGGGTTCAGGGACACACCCGCTCGGACGCCCAGGTCTTTTATCTGATATATGACCCGGTGAAGATGGAGACAGGCTTCCGGGTGGACGGTGATTATGCTGGCCCCCGCCTCGGCGAACCGGGGTATCAACCGGTCCGGCTCCTGGATCATCAGGTGTACGTCCAGGGGAAGGGAGGTCCAGGGCCTGATGGCGGAGACGATGACCGGACCCGCGGTGAGGTTGGGCACGAATTGCCCGTCCATCACGTCGACGTGGATGTAATCTGCGCCGGCCTCGGTGGCCTCCGCGACCTGCTCACCCAGCCGGCCGAAGTCCGCCGCCAGTATCGACGGGGCATACTTTATCCTGGGCTCATCAGCCATTGCCGGCCCTCAACATCTCTCTAGCCGCGGAGAGGGCCCGGCGCACCTGCTCGGGGGCCGTCCCTCCCGGCGTGTTCCTGGCGGCGATGGAGGATTCGACGGTTATGGAAAACACGTCATCCTCGAACAGCGGTGAGAACCGCCTGTAATCTTCAAGGGTCAGCTTGTTCAAGGCAAGTCCTCTGTCCGCGGCGTAGCCTACCAGCTCTTTTACCGCCTTGTGGGCCTGGCGAAAGGAGAGGCCCCTGGAGGCCAGGTAGTCGGCCATATCCGTGGCCAGGATGCCGCTGTATATACCTGCCTCGGCCGCGGCCCGAGTCCTATCCCCCTCGACTTTCATGGTCCTGACCATCCCGGCCATCACCTCCAGGGTGGCGCTTAGGGTATCCACCGTATCGAAGAGGCCCTCCTTGTCCTCCTGGAGGTCTTTATTATAGGCCAGGGGGAGGGCCTTCAGGGTGGTGAGGAGTGACACCAGGTTCCCGTATACCCGGCCCGTCTTGCCCCGGGCCAGCTCCGCCACGTCCGGGTTGCGCTTCTGGGGCATTATGCTGCTGCCCGTGGTGTAGTCGGGGTCCAGGGTGACGAAGCCGAACTCCTCCGAAGACCAGATGATCAGCTCTTCGGACAGCCGGGACAGGTGCAGCATGGTGATGCACGCCGCCGAGTGGTATTCGACCACGAAGTCTCTATCTGACACCGAGTCCATGCTGTTGCGGCCCACCCGGGCGAATCCCAGGTCCCGGGCTACGGACTCCCTGTCGATGGGATAGGTCACCCCGGCCAGGGCCCCGCTCCCCAGGGGCAGCACGTCGGTGCGCTTGCGGCAGTCCCGGAACCGTTCCACATCCCGCTGGGCCATCTCGAAATAGGCCAGCAGGTGGTGGGCCAGCAGCACGGGCTGTGCCCTCTGGAGATGGGTGTAGCCCGGCATTATGATGTCGATGCCGGCCTCGGCCTGGCCCAGGAGCGCCTCTTGGAACCTTTGCAGGCCTTTGACCGCGCCCTCGACGGCCTCCTTAACGAAGAGGCGCATGTCCAGGGCTATCTGGTCGTTGCGAGAGCGGGCGGTGTGGAGCTTCCCGGCCACGTCGCCGATCTTCTCGAAGAGGCGGGCCTCGATGTTCATGTGGATGTCTTCCAGGTCCTCGCGCCAGGGGAAAGTTCCCTGGTCGATCTCCTCCCTTATGGACGCCAGACCCTTTACGATAAGCTCGGCCTCTTTGCCAGAGATGATGCCCTGGCGGGCCAGCATGCGGGCATGGGCCGTGGACCCGTCGATGTC
>JADFJI010000307.1 GCA_022566235.1 Chloroflexota bacterium | reverse complement strand
GTTTCAGCCTGGAGTGCCCGAGTCATTCAGGGTATTGCAGAAAGAGCTGCAGAGCCTGGGCCTCTCGGTGGAACTCCTCAGCGAGGAGGCAGAGGACCAGGATGAAGAAGAGGAGCCGGAAGAGGAGCGGCAGGAAATCGACATCTTAGGCCAAATTGAACCCGAGAAATCAGTGCCAGATCAAGAGGAGTTGTAGCCTATGGTCACCGCTACCAGAGGAGTCGAATCCGAGAGCTTTAACGCCATACGACTCTCGCTCGCTTCACCGGAGAAGATACTCAGTTGGTCCTACGGGGAGGTAACCAAACCCGAGACCATAAACTACCGGACCCTGAAGCCCGAGAAGGATGGCCTGTTCTGCGAACGGATCTTCGGACCCACCAAAGACTTCGAGTGCTACTGCGGCAAGTACAAGCGGATCAGATACAAAGGTATCATCTGTGATAGGTGTGGCGTTGAGGTGGCCCGCTCCAAAGTGAGGAGGGAGCGGATGGGGCACGTAAAGCTGGCGGCCCCAGTGAGCCACATCTGGTATGTCAAAGGGATCCCAAGTCGCCTGGGGCTGCTACTGGACATCTCCCCCAGGATACTGGAGCGTATCCTATATTTCGCCCAGTACACCGTTACCAGGGTAGATCTAGAGGCAAGGGACCGGGCCCTGGAGGAGTTGGCGGAAGCAGCGGACCAAGAGAGAGAGAGGTTGGACCAACAGACCTCGGATGCCATCGAGGGCATCAAGACGGTAATGGAGAACGCCGTGGCCGACCTTCAGCGGCGCACAGATACCGGGCTCGCCGCTCTGGAGGAGGAGCACGCCGCGGCCGTGTCCCAGGTGAAAAAGGCCGCATCGGACCTTAAGCCCCAGATCACCAAACGGATGGGCAAGAAGACCTCAAAGGACCTGGCCCTGGAAGACGTAGTGCTAGTACAGGCCGGTGAGAAGGTATCAGAGGACAGCCTCGATAGCCTCGCCCAGACCCTGCAGGCCAAGCTCACGGAGCTGGAAGACCGGTTCGCCGAGGAAAAGTCCAAGGTCGAGGAGCAGCCTCACGAAAAGATCAAGGAGCAGTCCGATCTCGCCATAGCGCAGATTAATGATGTGCGGCGGCGCATGAGCGAAGAGAAGGACTCCCTCAAGAGCGACCTGAAGCAGAAGACAGATGAGCTTCAGGAGCTGAAGACCCTGTTGATGCTCCCCGAGAGCAATTACCGTGAGATGAAAGAGCGCCACGGCTCCATCTTTTCCGCCGGCATGGGCGCAGAGGCCATTCTGGAGATCCTTGAAGACCTGGACCTGGGCAAGCTTCGGGAAGACCTGAGGCTGGAGGTCGACTCGACCTCGGGGCAGAGATATAAGAAGGCCACCAAACGGCTCAGGGTAGTGGACGCTCTATACAAAAGCGGCAATCATGCTGACTGGATGATTCTGACCATCCTGCCTGTGCTGCCCCCAGACCTGCGGCCCATGGTGCAGCTAGACGGCGGCCGATTCGCCACCAGCGACCTGAATGACCTGTACCGCAGGGTGATCAACCGCAACAACCGGCTTAAGCGCCTCCTGGAGCTGGGGGCTCCGGAGATAATCATTCGCAACGAAAAAAGGATGCTGCAAGAGGCGGTCGATGCCCTCATAGACAACGGCAGGCGGGGCAGGGCCATAGCCGGCAGTCACAATCACAAGCTGAAATCCCTCTCGGACATGCTGCGGGGCAAGCAGGGCAGGTTCCGTCAGAACCTCCTGGGCAAGCGGGTCGATTACAGCGGCAGGTCGGTAATCGTGGTAGGACCCAAGCTCCGCCTGGACCAGTGTGGCCTGCCCAAGCGGATGGCCCTGGAACTCTTCAAACCCTTCGTGATGCAACGCCTGGTATTCAAGGGCCTGGCCCACAACATCAAGAGTGCCAAACGTATGGTCGAGCGGGCGAGGCCGGAGGTGTGGGACATTCTGGAGGAGGTCTCCAGGGAGAGGCCCGTGCTCCTAAACCGGGCGCCAACCCTGCACCGACTCGGCATCCAGGCCTTCTGGCCCATCCTAATCGATGGCAGCGCCATACAGCTTCACCCCCTGGTGTGCACCGCCTTCAATGCCGATTTCGACGGAGACCAGATGGCAGTACATCTTCCCCTCTCCCGAGCGGCGGTCATAGAGGCTAAGCATGCCCTGCTCAGCACCAGGAACATGCTCTCGCCCAGCTCACGGGAGCCGATCACGGCGCCCACGCTGGACATAGTCCTGGGCTGCTATTACATGACCCTGTTAACGCCCGGCGCCAAGGGCGAGGGGCACGTGTATAGGAATTTCGATGACGCCAAACTGGCCCATGACATGGACGAGTTGGGTCTCCAAGCCGAGATCGAAGTGATACAGGATACAGGCAATGGGAGAATGAAAACCAGTGTGGGGAGAATAATCTTCAGCGACATCCTCCCCAAAGAGCTGAGTTTCCGTAACCAGATAGTGGATCGAGCCGCCCTCAAGGAGATCACCGCCGAATGTTACCGGGCCATAGGATCTGAGAAGACCGCCGTTGTGTTAGACGACATCAAGACCCTGGGGTTCACCTACGCTACAATCTCGGGCATGACCATAAGCTCCAGCGACTTGAAGGTCCCCGAAGGCAAACCACAGGTGCTGAAGGAAGCCGATGATCTGGTGGCCGAGGAAAAGAAGCAGTACCAGCGAGGCCTGATAACTGATGAGGAACTGTACAAGAACACCGTCGACATCTGGGGAAAGGCCGACGAGAAGATAACCAAACTCATAGAAGATAACCTCTCCTCCTACGGCTCCATATATATGATGGCTCACTCCGGCGCCAAAGGTAACATCTCCCAGGTCAAGCAGATGGCCGGCATGAGGGGGCTCATGACAGACCCCCGAGGCCGCATCATAAACCTGCCCATCAGGTCCAGCTTCAAAGAGGGCCTCACGGTGCTGGAGTATTTCATCTCCACCCACGGGGCCCGCAAAGGCCTGGCCGATACCGCCCTGAGGACCGCAGATAGCGGCTACCTTACCAGGCGCCTGATAGATGTGTCACAAGAGGTCATAATAACCGAGGATGACTGCGGTACCACATCCAGCACCTGGATAACCTATGACCCGGAGACGGCCATCCTTGGCTCTCTGGCCGAGTGGGTCGTGTCCCGATTTACCGCGGTCCCAGTCCTTCACCCCAA
>JADFJI010000306.1 GCA_022566235.1 Chloroflexota bacterium | reverse complement strand
GCAGGGCCGTAGGATTTGCCTCGGTCCACCCCAATGAACCCGGAGCGGCGGCCGAGTTCGAGCGCAGCGTGAAGGACCTGGGTCTCAAGGGGCTGAAGCTCTCGCCGGTCTACCAGGGGTTCGATCCCTGGAGCCCCGAGGCCTGGCGCCTGTATGAGATGGCCCAGGACTTTGGGGTGCCCGTTATGTTTCACATGGGCGGCATGTACGATCCCAAGGGGACCCTGGAGTGGGGGAGTCCCCTCCTGCTGGACAAGATCGCCAGGACCTTGCGGGAGCTACGCATCATCGTCGCCCACTTCGGGCAGCCCCAGATGCAGGAGACGGTGATGCTGATGCGCAAGAACAAGAACGTGTTCACCGACCTCTCCGCCCGCTTTCACCGGAAGTGGCAGCTGTATAACGGCCTGATGGTCGCCATCGAGTACAAGGTCACCGACCGAATACTCTTCGGTTCCGACTTTCCTGTTATGACCATGGCAGAGGCGGTTGCCGCCTTCAAAGCCATAAACGAGTGGGGAGATGGTATAAAGCTGCCCCTGATACCCGAGGACGTGATAGACGAGATTCTGTACAACCGCCCCTTCGAGCTCCTTGGCTTCTAGCCATCTGACTCCGCGTCCGGGCTTTTACTGGCATCCAGATGGGCCTGGCTAGCTGACCTTAGAGACCAGGGCGGCTAACCGCTTCAGGCGCTGCATCCTATCCCCGGCCGCCAGGCGGAAGGTCACGCTATCGGGCCTAAGGGTGAGGATGTCCGCCAGCCTCTCCCGGCATTCGTCTTCCGTGCCCACGATGCCCACGTACTTCACCAGTGCGTCCGACACCAGGCCCATACGGGTGCCGCGGCTGGTGGGTGAGTCCCCGTAGGCGAACTGCCGCCGTATGCGCCGCACTTCATCGGCGTGCTCCGGGGGTAGCTCGTCCTCCCAGCTCAGGGGGCCCCTGCGGATCTGGTAGGCGATTAGGGGTCTCAGGTCATCGATGGCCATCTGTGGATCGGGATGGGTGGAAAGGGTCAGTTGGAGGTTGACCTCGACCTGCCGGGGGTCCCGCCCGGCGGCCTTGGCCGCTTCCAGGACCTGCCGCATCTTCCCACCCATCAGCTCTTTCTGCGTCGGGCCTGCAATCAGCGCACCGTCGGTTAGCTCTCCGGCCAGTTGGATCATCCGGGGGCCCCAGACCGCCAGGTAGAGGGGTATTGGCCTCTGTACCGACTGCACTCGATAGCGGACCGCCTCGTCGAGCACCAACACCTCCCCGCGCACCAGGGCAGAGAGCCTCACCAGGTTCTCCCGGAAGATCTCTATGCGCGGCGTAGGAAAACCTACTGCATTGGCCGAGCCTGGGGCTCCCCTGCCGAAGCCCAGGACCGCCCTCCCTTCGCTCAGATCGTCCAGGGTGGCGATGGCGTTGGCCGTTATGCTGAGGTGCCGGGTGAGGGGATTGGAGACCCCCGGCCCCAGAATAATCTTCTCAGTGTTGACCGCAGCCAGGGTCAGGGCTATATAGGCGTCTTTGGCGTACAGGGAAACATCCCAGACCCAAAAGGCGTGGAAACCATAGTCCTCAGCGGCCTTGGCCAACTCGCCTATCTGCCGGATGGGGTCTCCGGGTTCGGCCCAGGTGATGATGCCGAAGTTGGTGATGGCGTCTCCTTATTTGTTTGAGAGGCGCTCTCTCAATACTAGAGGTGGTTCCGAAATCCTACCTTTTAGAGGCCAACCAGCTTTTAGAAGGGGGCGGGCATGGGGCCAAGGGGCACCTCGATGAGGACGGGGGCATCCATTCCGATGGCCTGCTTGAGCGCGGCCTTCAGCTCCTCCGGCCCCTCGGCCTTCATGCCCTTGATCCCGAAGGCATCGGCCAGCTTCATGAAGTCCGGGTTCTGCAACTCGGAGCCTATGACCCTGCCCTTGAAGGCGGTCCTCTGGTCCCGCAGCACGTTGCCGAAGGCTCCGTCGTTGAAGACCACGGCGACCACGTTGATGCCGAACTGAGCGGCGGTGGCCATCTCCTGGGAGTTGAAGAGGAAACCGCCGTCGCCGCAGATGGCCACCACAGGCATCTCGGGCCGGGCTACCTTGGCCCCCAGGGCCGTGGGATAGGCGAAGCCCAGGTTCCCATAGTAGGATGAGGTGATGTAGGTACGAGGCTTATAGACGGGGAAGTAGGCCCGGGAGTGGTACCCGACCTGGGTCATGCCGGATACGATTATGGAGTCGTCGGGCAATGCATCCCTGATTGCACGAACGAAGGCCCCGAGGGGCTGTGGCTGATTGGCGGCATCATACCGCTCGGAGCGCAGGGCCTCGCACTCCTCCTTTCGGGATGGCCTGGCCGGGCCGGACTTTCTAAGGCCTTCTAGGAGCTGTCCCAGGGCCAGCCTGGCATCACCGACGATGCCGATGGTGTTGGCGTGATTTCGCCCGACCTCCTCTTCGTCTATGTCTATCTGAACCACCTTCTGGGTCTCGGGAGACTCGGCGGTGGCGAACCGGGTGCCCACCGCCAGGGTCACATCGCGGTCCTCGAAGTAGAGGCGTAGGGCGTCCCTAACCTGGCCCGTGGACCTGCCCTTGGTAACTCCTATGGATAGATAGTGGTTTTCGGGGATTGCGCCTTTGCCCTCGGCTGTGGTAATGATGGGGGCCTGCAGGTACTCGGCCACCTGCAGAAGCTCCTGCCACGCCCCGGAGGAGTGGACCCCGCCGCCCGCCCAGATCACCGGGCGATGGGCCTGCATCAGCTGTTTCACCGCCTCCTTGATAGCGCCGTCGTCTCCGGGGGTGGGGAGGGGCTTGCCCGGTTCGTGGAGCTCCAGGTCATCCACCTGGGCCAGGGTTTCCGGCGGCATCTCTATCTCGACGGGCCTGGGCCTTCCGGTCCGGAGCTGGTGGAAAGCCTCCTGCACCATTCCCGGGATTTCCTTTGGCTCCAGGACGCGGGCCCGCCACTTGGTCACGGGCTTGATGATGTCCAGCTGGTCGTCGACCTCGTGGAGTATGCCTACGCCCTTGCCTATGTTGGCCCGGTTGATCTGGCCTGAGATGAGCAGGACTGGCGACGATGCTGCGTAGGCGTTTCCCAAGCCTGCGGATGCGTTCTGCAGCCCCGGGCCCGGGACCACCATTGCCGTCCCGACGTTTCCACTGGCCCTGGCGTATCCATCGGCCATGTAGGTGGTGGCCTGCTCGTGC
>JADFJI010000305.1 GCA_022566235.1 Chloroflexota bacterium | reverse complement strand
ATGGGGAAGAGGTCCTCTTCTCCGAGCACTTCGCCTGTGTCC
This sequence comes from Chloroflexota bacterium, assembly GCA_022566235.1. Classification (GTDB taxonomy): domain Bacteria; phylum Chloroflexota; class Dehalococcoidia; order Plut-88900; family Plut-88900; genus JACZVB01. The sequence continues at coordinate 3,170 of JADFJI010000305.1, read as the reverse complement.
ACTGCGGCATTAGCCTGGGTGAGATCGAGCCCCGCACCTTCAGCTTCAACAGCCCCCACGGCGCTTGCTCCACGTGCACGGGCCTCGGGGCCAGGATGAAAGTCGACCCGGACCTGGTGACACCCAATAAGAACCTCACCCTCTCCGAAGGTGCCTTACAGCCCTGGGCCCGGTCCGGGGTCATGAGCTCCTGGTATGCCAGCATGATCGAATCGGTGGCCCGGGCCTACGGATTCTCCACGAAGGTCCCGCTGAAGGAACTGAAGGAGGAAGACCTGAAGCTTGTCCTGTACGGCAACAACCGGGACTCGATGGTGATGAGCCACACCGACCGGCGAGGCAAGGTGTGGGAGTGGAATACAACCTTCGAGGGGGTAATCCCGAACCTGGAGCGCCGTTTCGGCGAGACGGAGTCCGATTACGTTCGGGGGGAGATCGAGCGGTACATGACCTCCAGCCCCTGCGCCGCCTGCGGCGGCAAACGGCTCAAGCCCGAGTCCCTGGCCGTTACCGTCGGCGGGATCAACATCATGGACTTCACCGCCAAGTCGATAGCGGAGGCCTCGGACTGGGTTACGGGCCTCCAGGAGCCGGGGCATTCCAAAAACGGGGTCGAGGAGCCTCTCACGGAGAGGGAGCTGGCCATAGCCAACCAGATCCTCAAGGAGATCGGGTCCCGGCTCATCTTTCTTAAGGGCATAGGCCTGGAATATCTCACCCTGGACCGGACGGCAGGCACCCTGAGCGGGGGAGAGGCCCAGCGGATACGCCTGGCCACCCAGATAGGCAGCGGCTTGATGGGGGTGCTGTACGTCTGCGACGAGCCCTCGGTGGGCCTGCACCCCGCCGATGATTATCGACTCATCGAGACCCTCAAGCGTCTCCGGGACCTGGGCAATACGATCCTGATAGTCGAGCACGACGAAGCGATAATGCGGGCCGCTGACCACATCATCGACCTGGGGCCCGGGGCCGGCGAGCACGGAGGCTGGCTGGTGGCAGAGGGCACCGTCGACCAGATCATCGCCTGCGAGGAGTCCCTGACCGGCCGCTACCTGGGCGGGTTCAAGCAGATACCCCTTCCCGAAAAACGTCGGGCCGGCAACGGCAAGTCGTTGGTGATAAAGGGGGCCAGGCAGAACAACCTGAAGAATATCGACGTGGAGTTCCCCCTGGGGGTCTTCGTGTGCGTGACCGGGGTCTCGGGGAGCGGCAAGAGCACCCTGATCAGCGAGATCCTGTACAAGAAGCTGGCCCAGTACTTCTACAAGGCCAAGGATAGGCCCGGTGAGTGCGACGAGATACTGGGAATAGAGCACATCGATAAGATCGTGAACATAGACCAATCGCCCATCGGACGGACCCCCAGAAGCAATCCGGCTACCTACACCGGTGCGTTCACCCCCATCCGGGAGCTGTTCTCCCGGGTCCCAGAGGCCCGGGTTAGGGGGTACAAGCCCGGCCGCTTCTCCTTCAACGTCAAGGGCGGCAGGTGCGAGGCCTGCCAGGGCGACGGGCACATTCAGATCGAGATGCAGTTCCTTCCCGATGTCACCGTCCCCTGTGAGATATGTCACGGAAGCCGGTACGGCCGGGAGGCCCTGGAGATCAACTTCAAGGGGAAGAATATCTCAGAGGTGCTGAATATGACGGTGTCTGAGGCCTGCGACTTCTTCCAGCACTTCCCCAACATAAGCGGCAAGCTGAACACCATGAAGGAGGTGGGCCTGGGGTACATTAAGCTGGGACAGCCGGCCACTACCCTCAGCGGCGGTGAGGCACAGCGGGTGAAGCTGTCCACCGAGCTGTCCCGCCGTGCCACGGGCCAGACGGTATATATTCTGGACGAGCCCACTACCGGCCTGGCCTTTGAGGATGCCTACGCCCTGCTAAAGGTGCTGCACCGGCTGGTGGATTCGGGCAACACGGTGATCCTGATAGAGCACCACCTGGACCTGATAAAGTCGGCGGACTATCTGATAGACCTTGGCCCCGGGGCAGGGGACGCGGGCGGCTATGTTATCGCCACCGGCACCCCCGAGGAGGTGGCGGAGACCGAGGGCTCGGCCACGGGCCATTACCTCAAACCTCTGCTGGAAAAGCACCGGGCCGTGAAGGTCGCCGGCTGACGTAACTTTTTGCCCCCCTCTCCCTTAGCAAGGGTGAGGGTTATAAAGACACCCCCAGGGCCCCGGCCACGATGTCTATGTCCTTGTCCCCGCGGCCGCTGAGGTTCACCAGTATGATCTGCTGCTTCGGCAGGGATTTCGCCAGCTCCACCGCGTAATACACTGCGTGGGCCGACTCCAGGGCGGGGATGATCCCCTCGACCTCGCACAGGAGCTGGAAGGCCTCCAGGGCCTGGGAATCGGTGGCCGAGACGTAGGTGGCCCTCTCGATGGACTTCAGATAGCTGTGCTCGGGGCCGACGCCGGTTTCCTTCAAAATTTTCTGTACGACAGACACGAAATTCTGCTCCCGGAGTTGGCGGGCCGAAAGATTGACGGCGATCGAGATTGGCGGCAGTCCCATGCCGCGCCAGGCGATATGCTGTTCGCAGGCGGTGCGGATGGCCTGAATCAGCTCTCCACGTCGCAGGTCTTTGCGCAGATAACCCATCGCCCCAGCTTCTATGGCGTTGGGAAGATACTCGTCATACAGTGTGAGAACCAGAATCTTAGAATCCGGCTTCTCCTTGGTAATCCGGCGGGTCACCTCAACGCCATCTAGTCCGGGCATCTTGATGTCCATGAGGATTATATCCGGGTCAATGGTACGGGTCTGGGTGATCGCCTCGTCGGCATTGGATGCCTCTGCCACGACCCGCATGTCCGGCTCCAGCTCCAGCATTCGCTTTAGCCCTTCCCGAACGATCTGATGGTCTTCCACCACCATTATACGGATGACTTTCATGCCGCGTTCCGCTCTACTCGCTGACCGGTTGTATGGGCATGCTGATTTCCACCTTGGTCCCCGATCCCCGGTCGCTGGTGATCTGGAGCACACCCCCTAGGGCATCTACCCGCTGCTTGATCCCCAAAAGGCCCATGTGGCCGACGGAGACTGCCCCCTCCAGGGCGCGGGATACATCGAACCCACATCCATTATCTCGTATTCCTATCAGCAGTTCGTCATCTTGGAAGTCCAGTTTTAGGGAAACTTCGGTGGCT
>JADFJI010000304.1:2387-3228 GCA_022566235.1 Chloroflexota bacterium | reverse complement strand
GGGGGGTGTCCCCCCAGACCCATTTTTTCTCCCCCTTTCCCTTAATAAGGGAGAGGGGGACACAGGGGGTGAGGGTTGAAACTGCTATTAAACACCCTCACATCACGGCGGTTGACACCGGGACGGGATAGATAGTCCGGTCCACTGCGTTGGCTATCTTCTCCACCTCTGCTCCAAGGTAGCGAAGCTGAGAGGTGGGGATCGACTGCGCCCCATCGCACAGGGCAGTCGCCGGATTCGGGTGGGTCTCTATCAAAAGGCCGTCCGCGCCCGCGGCAATGGCCGCTCGGGCCATGGGGATCACCATGTCCGCGCGACCCGTTCCGTGGCTCGGGTCCACAATCACCGGGAGACACGACTCTCTCTTGACGACCTGCACCGCCGTGAGGTCTAAAACGTTCCGCGTGTAATCCGAATCGAAACCCCGAATACCCCGCTCGCAAAGGATCACGTTTGGATTGCCCCGCTTGAGGATGTACTCCGCAGCCGAAAGCCACTCATTGATGGTCGCCGAGAGCCCTCTTTTCAGAAGCACCGGCTTACCGGTCTCGGCCACCGCCTCCAATAAACGATAGGCCTGCATCGTGCGGGCCCCTATCTGCAAGATGTCGGCACAACTCGCAACGGCATCCACATCCATCTCCGACATCACCTCCGTGACCACCATCAGGCCCGTGTTATCTCTGGCCTCGCGCAGGAGTTGAAGCCCCTCGTGGTGCAGCCCCTGGAAGCTTTCGGGCGAGGTCCGGGGTTTGAAGGCCCCTCCTCGAAGGATGGGGAACCCGGCCTCTTTCACCGCCTCGGCTGTCTCCAGGATCTGCCCCCGACTTTCGACGGCACA
>JADFJI010000304.1:0-2377 GCA_022566235.1 Chloroflexota bacterium | reverse complement strand
CCGAGGAGCCCAGCGCCAGGCCATCTAACGACACGCCGCCCGCCGAACTCTATGTCTCCAACCCTGACCTTGGTTTCACAGTCCCTGGAATGGACACGCCCATTACTCCCGACTTGATTATTCCTGCTTGCGTGTAGCACAGCTTCCCCTTCCTGTCCGATATAACTAAAAAACCCTCCCGATTGGGAGGGTTTCACATTTGGCTGGTCTGTTTACCTGAAACTAGCTGTCAGCCATCCCTCCCATACTGTTGATGGTAAAGAAAAAATACCAGGAATAGAATCCGCTGACGCCGGACCCTAAAGCCGGATGAGATGAGATATTTCCCCGCTGACCAATCATCTGACCTGAAATCTCCTGGTTATTCTACCCTATGTCTCCTATTACCCTACTTTTATCATAACCCGGGGGGCCTGTCAATGGAGACAAACCCTTAAAACATCTGCGGGCTTACATGTATAACGATCATCTTCCCTGGAAGAAAGCCTGTCAATCGACGATAAATCAGCCCGCCTCACCCCCTCCGTCATCCTTGTCAGTTAGATAGTGAAATGCTACACTTAGGCCGTCGCCCCGACTCACGAGGCCCAGGAGGAGACTTGCCCCAACACGATATTCTGGTCATCGGCGCGGGCCTGGCCGGCATGAGAGCGGCCCTGGAGGCCCACCGTCAGGGGGCCAGCGTTGGCGTCATATCAAAGGTACACCCCGTCCGCAGCCACTCCAACGCCGCGCAGGGCGGCATCAACGCTGCTATGCCCGAGGAGGGGGCCGAGGACACCTGGGAGTCCCACGCCTTCGACACCGTCAAGGGCAGCGATTATCTGGGTGACCAGGACGCCATCGAGATCATGGCCCGGGAGGCGCCCGACGAGCTGATACAGCTGGAACACATGGGCGTTATCTTCAACCGGGACGAGCGGGGCCGCCTCGGGGCCCGCAGCTTCGGTGGGGCCAGCTTCGCCCGCACCTTCTTCGTTGCCGATATCACGGGGCAGGCCATCCTTCACGTGATGTACGAGCAGCTCATGAAGGCGCAGATATATGTTTATGAGGAGTGGTTCGTCACCTCCCTGATTATGGACGACGGCGCATGCCGTGGGGCCGTGGCCATAGACATGCTCTCCGGCAAGATGGAGGCCATCCAGGCTAAGGCCGTCATAATGGCCAGCGGAGGCCTGGGTAGGGTCTACGAACCCAGCACTAACGCCCTCATCTGCACCGGCGATGGTATCAGCCTGGCATACAGGGTCGGTGCACCCCTGATGGACATGGAGATGGTCCAGTACCACCCCACCACCCTCCCCTCCAACGGCGCCCTGCTATCCGAGGCGGCCCGGGGCGATGGGGCCTATCTCATCAACTCCGAGGGCGAGCGGTTCATGGGCAACCCCCGGAATCCATATCATGCCCCCAACAAGATGGAGCTGGCATCTCGAGACGTGGTTTCCAGAGCCGAGCGGGTGGAGATAGACGAGGGGCGGGGGGTCAACGGCGCCGTCCTCCTGGACTGCCGACACCTGGGCCGCGAGATGATAATGGAACGCCTCTCCCAGGTCAGGGATCTGGGAATTCAGTTCTCCGGCGTTGACATCGTCGATGATCCGATCCCCATCGTGCCCGGCATGCACTATCAGATGGGTGGCATCAAGACCGATGTGGAGGGCAAGACCTCCGTTCTCGGCCTGTACGCCGCCGGTGAGTGCGCCTGCATCAGCCTTCACGGTGGCAACAGGCTGGGGGCCAACTCCCTCCTGGAGACCGTCATCTTCGGCAGGCGAGCAGGGTCAGACGCCGCCCAGTACGCCAAGAACATCGACCTGCCCAGGCTGTCAGAGGCCGTTCAGTCAGACGAGGAAAAGAGGATCCAGGAGATTTTGAGTCGAGAGTCAAACGGCGATGTGGCGGCCAAGATGAGGCTGGAGCTGGGCCAGTCCATGCACAAGAACGTAGCGGTATTCAGGGACGCCGAAGGGATGCTGGAGACCCAGGCCAAAGTAGCCGAGCTCAAAGAGCGTTATGGTAAAGTGGCTGTCCAGGACAGGGGACGCGTGTACAACTCCAGCCTCCTCTTTGTCCTGGAGTTGGGCTATATGATCGACTGCGCTGAGGCCATAGTTGCCAGCGCCCTGGATCGAAAAGAGAGCAGGGGGGCCCACACCCGGCTCGACTACCCGGAGCGGGACGATGAGAATTGGCTGAAGCACATAATGGTCTACTATCAGCCGGGTGAGCCGCGCATCGATCACTCTCCCGTGACCATCACCCACTGGCAACCCCAGGAACGAAAGTACTAGCCGGCTGATCAAAGAGGAGGAGTGCAGAGGGGCTTTGCCCCTCTGCAGGGAGTCTGATCCCGACTTGTCGGGACTCAGAT
>JADFJI010000303.1 GCA_022566235.1 Chloroflexota bacterium | reverse complement strand
TCAGCTCGACGGGGAAGACGCCGGTGTAGGGCACCAGGCCGTAGGTGGGCTTGAGGCCGTAGATGCCGCACCAGCCGGCGGGGATGCGTATGGAGCCGCCCTGGTCTCCGCCGATGGCCATGTCCACCTCTCCCGACGCCACCAGGGCCGCGCTGCCGCTGGAGGAGCCCCCGGCTGAGCGGGTCGGGTCGTGGGGGTTGTGCACGGGGCCGGTGTCCGATGTGTGGCTGCCCCCGGAAACGCAGAGGCTCTCACAGACCGCCTTGCCCAGGATGGTGCCCCCGGCGTCCAGGATGCGGGTCACCAGGGTGGCATCGGTGTCGGGGACGTAGCCCTCCAGGACGCTGGTGCCGTTCATCATGGGGATTCCAGCGACGCAGACGTTGTCCTTGATGGCGATAGTCTTCCCCGCCAGGGGCCCGTCCTGTGCCCCCCTTATTTCGCTTCGCCAGTACCAGGCCCCCAGGGGGTTGTCCTCGGGTTCGGGACGATAGCCGGGGCTTCGGGGGTACTTCACCGGCAACGCGGGCTCGGGGAGCTGGTCAAGACGAGCGTAAGACTCCAGCATAGGGGCTATCAGGCCGCTAAAGGACTCCAGGTCTTCGCGGGTGGGGCTGAGGCCGTAGGCCCCCGCTATTCGGGCAAGTTCGTCTATGGTAGGCTGCTTTATGGGCATGAGTCTCTCCTCCTTGGGCTGGGACGCTCCTTTATCGTGTCGCACCGCCGCCCAACTGCGCGCCTATTATACGCGTCCTGAGTATCGAGTGGTTCAACCTGTGGCCTTGACGGTCTACGCCCCGAGTAGTATCTATAGGCCCGCGGCAACTGACGGCTATGGACCCCTCGGGGGAGTGGCCCTGTAATCTTGGAGGGAGAGACGTATGCCTAGAGTGTTTTCAGATGGTGAGTTTCACCGAAGGATAGCCGGCGTCAGGGAGATCATGGATAGATTGGGAGTCGATGCGGTGGTGTGCACCTCCGTCCATAACATCGTCTATTTCAGTGGCTTCTTCTACGTGCTGCCCTATGGCCGATACGCGGCGGTGGTGGTGCCCCTGAAGGGCGAGCCCGTGATCATTACCCCCCGGATAGAGGCCGGGCGGGTCAGGGACTTCACCTGGCTAGGTGATGTTCGAGTCTATACCGACACGGAGAACACCGTGGCCGGAACGGTCCGGTTGATCAATGAGGTACTTAACGAGAATGGCGTGGCGGAGGGGAAGCTCGGGGTAGAAGAGGACTCGATTCCCGTGGTGTTGTGGAAGGCCCTGCGAGATTCTCTGCCAAAGGCGGACCTGATAGACGTCTCCGACCCTATAGAAGAGATGAGGATGGTAAAGTCCCAGGAGGAGATCGACCTCACCAGGAAGCTGGCTACCCTGTGCGACGTCGCGGCCGCGGCGGTGGACGAGAACATCCGGGTAGGAGATACGGAGCTTGAGGTATCGCAGAGGGCCGAGGCTGCCCTGTGCATCGAGTACGCCAGGCTCTTTCCGGAGTTCGACTATACGGCCGGCCAGCTGGGAGCAAAGGGAGGCTCCCGGATCTGGGGACATGCCGGGGCCATAGGCCGGAGGTTTCAGGAAGGGGACCTGGTCGCTCTCTGGGCCAACCCCCTGGTGATGGGATATTTCAGTACCATCGCCCGCAAAAGGGTCATCGGAAAGATCAGCCCCGAGCTCCAGAGGTACCACGACATCGCCATGGAGGCCCAGGACCGCGGCATCGATGCCGTCAGGCCCGGGGCCAGGTTCTCAGACGTAGACGATGCAGCCCTGAAGGTGTTCGAGAAGCACGGCGTGGCGGAGCACAAGGGGTTCGGCACAGGCCACTCCCACGGGCTGATGGGCCCCTTCTGGGGACGAGAGAAGAAGGGGGAGTACCGCCGCTACAACGATACGGTGCTCGAACCCGGGATGATCACCTCCATGGAGCCGTCCCTGTTCGTGCCCGGCGTTGGGGTGCTGATGCTGAACGACATGATCCTGGTCACCAACGACGGCCGGGAGGTGATGACCAGTTATCCCCGGGACTTCAGGAGTATCAGCGCCTAGGGGCAGGGGGCTTCGATGATTGAGTGTCCCGTCAACACGGCACCTTTCGTGGCTCAAAGAATTCAACACACAACCCTATCACAGGTGACGTAATCTTCGAAATACCGCTCTCCGGCCCCGAGCTTGCCCTTGCCCTGGGGGTGGTCCTGGCCGCTTCCGCCGTCACGGGCCTCGTGGGTTTTGGCATGGGCATGGTGGTCTCGCCCATTCTGCTGCTGGTGCTGGACCCCCAGTCCGTGGTCACCACCATCAACAGCCTCTCTATTCTGGTGCTGGCGATGGTCGGGGTTCGGGCCCGACACGATCTCCCCGTGGCCCGCGTGCTTCCCCTGGCCCTGGCGGGCTTGCTGGCCGTTCCCATCGGGGTGCTGATACTCAGTACAGCGAGTCCGGGGCCGATGCGAATCGCCATCGCCTCCCTTGTTTTGGTGCTGGCAATCCCCAGCGTCTTGAGGGTGCAAAGACCTCTGCCCTGGGCCAGGGTCCTGGGGCCCTTAGTCGGATTTCTGGGTGCTATGCTGGTGACTGGAATGGGGGTGGGCGTACCGCTGGTGGCCCTGTTCCTGGTCAACCAGGGGTGGTCGGTTCGATCTATCCGGGCCTCCATCGCCATCTACTATCTCTTCGTTGGTCTGGAGGCCGTGGTCCTATACGCGGCCACGGGGCTGTATACCCTGGAAAGGCTGAGCCTGACTCTGGCCCTTGCACCCGGGGCATAACCCGAACACGCCCTACGCGAAGCGATTGCGTGAGCGAAGTCGACAAGTAAGCGCCGGCTAATCCGGCAAGCGGTCAGTCACGTTTCCACAATTCGTCTTCGACGCCAGCTTGCTTGTTGACCCAACGGGCCAGCACGGGCCAGCACGAACAACAGGTCGCTCAGGCGACGAGCAATTCCTTGCGGACCTTCACCCCGGGCTGCTTTTGCAGCGACACGACACGACGCTCCGCGCGACGACAGACAGTCCGCGCGAAGTGCAGCCGGGCCGATACGTCGGCCCCCGCGGGCAAGATGAACTGCTTCAGGGGCTCCAGATCGGCCTCGAATCGATCGACCTGAACCTGCACGCCTCCACCAAGACCTCGGTCCTCCGCGAGCTGGTCAACCTGGCTGATCGGACCGGTCTGCTGTACGACCGGAGTGAGCTGTTCGAGGCGTTGCGGCAGCGCGAAGTGCAAGGCA
>JADFJI010000302.1 GCA_022566235.1 Chloroflexota bacterium | reverse complement strand
TATAATGGAGCAGGTGGTTTATCAGGAGGAGATGGCATATCACATGGTGCCATCAGCTACCCTGGACATGGGAGTCGGCGGTATCGGATGGGTCGGCCCCACCCTGATGCTCTACGGCACCGAGGAGCAGAAAAGAGAGCACATACCCCTCATAGGCTCCGGAGAGCGCTTCTGGTGCACCGGCTACAGCGAGCCCGACTCGGGCTCCGACCTCGCCTCTCTTCAGACCCAGGCCGTCTCCAAAGGTGACTATTACCTGGTGAACGGGCAAAAGATCTGGAACAGCGGCGGCCACGTCATGGACTGGTGCTGGCTGGCCGTCAGGACCGACCCCGACGCCCCCAAACACAAGGGGATCAGCCTCCTGCTGGTGGACATGAAAAGCCCCGGCATAAAGGTGAAGCCGATAGCCAATATGGCCGGCGCCCACCACTTTAACCAGCTCTTCTTCGAAGACCTGAAGGTGCCCAAGGCTAACCTGGTGGGAGAGGAGAACAGGGGCTGGTACTACGTGGCCGTGGCCCTGGATTTCGAGCGTTCCCATATAAGAGACGCCGCTATCCAACAGAGGCGGTTGGATGAGCTAATACGGCTGCTCAAAGGGGGGAGCCTGGCGACATCGTCATCCAGCCCTCGGGACGCCTCAGTTCGCCACAGGCTGGCGGAGACGGCCATCGAGATAGAGGTGGGCCGGTGGATGGCCTACCGGGTGGCGTGGATGCAGGGTCAGGGCCTGGTGCCCAACTCGGAAGCCTCCATATGCAAGATACTGATCACCGAAAGCTCCCAGAGACTTGCCAGGACGATACTCTGGGTGCTGGGGCTTTACGGCCAGCTTGCCAGCGACTCCAAGGGAGCAGTGTCAAAGGGGAAGTTCGAGAGAGACTATCTGCTATCAGTAGCGGCCACCATAGCCGGGGGCACATCGGAGATTCAACGAACAATCATCGCCCGCAGGGGACTGGGACTCCCCAGACAGTGAGATAATCGAGGCCTCGGGTTCAATCGCATTGCAGGACTTCGCTCAAAGGGCAATAAAGCTGGCCGATCCGTACCAGAGGGCCACAGAAGGGAGGACGTATGCCACTCTCGCTTGAGGTAGCTGAGAAGATGTTACAGGCCGCCAAGGCCAAGGCTGTTGATATGGAATGTTCGGTTAGCGTCGCAATAGTCGATAGCGGCGGCTACGTGATAACGGTATCCAGGATGGACGGCGCAGTCCCTCTCACGGCCAACGCGGCAGCCGACATGGCCTATACCGCCGCTATGTTCCGGGCCCCGGGAGACAAGATACTGCCCTTTGCCTCTAGGCCCTGGTTCCAGAGCCTGGTGATCTCCACCGGCGGCAAGCTCGTTCCCGCAGAGGGTGAGATGCCCATTGAGGTTGGCGGCTCCATTGTCGGAGGCATAGGCGCAGCGGGTGGAACGACAGAGCAAGACGTTGCCTGTTGCCAGGCTGCTCTAACCGCCCTCAAGAACAACTTCAGGTAGCCAAAGCCAAATGGGCGGCGCCTTGGAGAAGGTCGCCTTTGACCGGGCCTAGTCCGGGGGTTGCCTCGTCATCCTGCCCATCCTCCCGTGAATGACCTTTCCCAATGATCCGCCTCTCACGGAAGGGTGAGCAGGCTAATCCATATCCTGACTGTATGGAGAGGGACGGGTCTAACGCTTGGTGTACTGAGGCGCCTTTCGAGCCCTCTTGAGGCCGTACTTCTTGCGCTCCTTCACCCTAGCGTCCCGGGTCAGGAGGCCCGCCTTTCTCATGACCGGCCTCAGCTCCTCATCGGCGACCACCAGGGCCCTGGCGATGCCGTGCCTGATGGCCTGGGCCTGCCCGGCTATCCCACCACCCGACACCATGATGCTGGCATTGTAGTTATTGGTCAACTGGGCCACACGGAACGGCTCCTGGACCGTCTCCTGAAGGGTCCGGAGGGGTAACACCTCCTCCAGCGGCTTACCGTTGACGATGAGCGTGCCGCTGCCCGGGAACAGCCTCACCTTGGCTACGGCACACTTCCGCTTCCCGATGGCATAAAAATATCGCTCTTCAGTCACTTGTGGCTCCCGTCATTACTAAAGCACTACTCTTTCTTCTCTTCCGTCTCCGATGCTTTGGACCCTTCGGGGGGCCCTGGTGCAGACGAGGTTTCGCCGGCTGGGGCTTCTTCCTTTATCTCGCCTTTCACTTCCTCGGCCTGGACGGCTCCCTCGGCCAGTGGGGCCTCAGCCTCAGAATCCTCAGGGCGTGGGGCTGTTTCCGGAGGAGAATCGTCCACAGGCGCTTCCTGCTCAGCCACAGAAGGTTCATCGGTAGCCGTCTCTTCGACCTGCGTAGTCTCATCAGCAGTAGGAGTCTCGGGTTGCGCTGCCTCCACCGTGGCCGCGGCTGCCACCTCCGAGGTTGGCTCCTCTTCGGTTGCCGTCCCTTCGACCTGCGTAGTCTCATCGGCAACCGCCGTTGACACCGTAGCCCTCTTTCTCTTGGGCCGCCTTCGGATGACGGGCTTTGGTAGTCCTATCCAGACCACACCCTCCGCCTCCTCCTTCTCGGCGACCTTCAGGCTGGCCGTTACCTGGGCTTCGTGGGGATGGGTCGAGTCCGGATAGGTCTTCAACCGACGCATCATCTGCCTGCCAAGCCGGTTATGGGGCAACATCCCCTTTACCGCATGCTCGATCACCCGGTTGGGGTGTTTGGCCAGCATTACAGCCAGGGGGATCTCTTTCAGTCCCCCGGGATATAGGGAATGACGGTAGTATATCTTTTGTTTTATCTTGTTCCCCGTGACCTTTATCCGCCTCGAGTTTATTATCACGACGAAATCGCCGACCAGCATATGAGGGGAGTAGATCGGCTTGTGTTTGCCCTTGAGCAGGTGGGCCACCCTGACGGCCAACCGTCCCAGGGTCTGACCTGCGGCATCCAATACATGCCACTGGGGCCTCAGGTCCGAAGCTTTTGGACTGTAGGTTTTCATCTGCATCGTTCCGTAAGATTAAAAGAGAATACGGCCTCAGGCCCCCAGGCTCACGGGCGCCAGGCCTTCGACGCCCGCCACCGCGCTCACCGCGGCGAGGCGCAGACCGCCCTGCCCGGCGCCGACGAAGACGAGCGGCGGCTCGGCCGCACGGGCCTCGGACCCCGCCTCGGCCGCCGGTCCTGCCTGGGCCGCCGGCCGCGCTTCAGCCGACGCCTTGCGCCGCCGCCGGGCCAGCCGTTCGCTCGGCCAGTAGGGGAA
>JADFJI010000301.1 GCA_022566235.1 Chloroflexota bacterium | reverse complement strand
TGTGGGGGGAAGGAATCGCCTCCTCACCCCCAACCCTCCGGCAAAGAGGCTTTGCCCCTCTAGGAAAAGTTATGACACGGCCTCTTAGGTGTAGGTCGGGAGGTGCTGATGGCGCTGCGTAGCAGGCTTCACGTAAGCAAGGACGAGGTGGTAGCCGACAACGGCATCGTCGCGGCCAGTCATCCTCTCTCTTCCGAGGCGGGGCTGGAGATGCTGAAGCAGGGCGGCAACGCCGTCGATGCCGCGGTGGCCACGGGGTTCGTGGGCTGCGTGGTGGAGCCGATGATGACCTGCATCGCCGGGTGCGGGTTCATGCTTATCCACCTGGCCCAGGAGGGGAGGAGCGTGGCCATCGAGTTCAGCCCCCGGGCCCCAAAGGCCGCCACCCCCGACATGTACCGGGTCGAGGAGTCGGCCATCGAAGACATAGGTATTCAGAGCGTCCGATTCTCGGAGAATATCTATGGGTACAAGTCCATCAGCGTGCCGGGCACCGTTGCAGGGTTCTGCCTGGCCCACGATAGGTACGGCTCCCTGCCCCTGGAGCAGGTGATGGAGCCGGCCATCCACCTGGCAGAGGAGGGCTTCGAGGTCGACTGGTATACGGCGGTGACCATAGCCACCGAGATGGACCTGGTTGTGCGCTTCCCCGAACTGGCCTCCATACTGCTGACCAAGGGCTTTCCTCCCAAGATAGGGGACACGCTGGTGCAGCGAGACCTGGGCCAGACCCTTCGGGCCATCGCGAGGAAGGGGCCGGACGCCTTCTACAGGGGCGAGATCGCCGCGGCCATGGTGGAGGAGGTGCAGAGCAGGGGCGGCCTCCTGACCCGAGACGACCTGGAGTCCTACCAGGCCCTGGACGTTGAGCCTGTGGGAGTCTCGTATCGAGGGTACCGGGTCCTGGGTGTGCCGGCGCCCAACGGCGGCACCACGGCCCTGGAGACGCTATCTGTTCTGAATAACATGGACATCGCCGCCCCGGGGCATAACAGCGTGGAGGCCCTGCACCTCTTCATCGAGGGGACACGCCACGCCTTCGCCGATCGGTATCGATTCCTGGGTGATCCCGATTACGTGTCGACGCCCCTCAGGGGGCTGCTATCGCCGGAGTACGGGGCGTCGCTGGCCCGAAACCTCGATAGAGAGAGGGCCGGGCTGGAGGGCGAGGGCGAAACCCCGCCCTGGCTGGCCTACGCCGAAAATGCCATCCACGATCCGTGGCCCTTCGACCGTGCTCCCTTTGATGTAACTCAGGACAGGCAGGACAGGTCCTTCGACGATTCGGCGGTCCAGGAGAAGAGGTATATACCCTCGGGGCCCAGCCATCCTTCGAGCACAACCCACCTGGGGGTGATAGACAAAGACCGGAACATGGTCTCCTGCACTCACACTGCGGTAAACGCCTTCGGGTCCAGGGTGGCGTGCCCCGGGACCGGGGTCATATTCGCCGACGGGATGCTGTGGTTCAACCCCAGCCCCGGCCGGGCCAACTCCATAGCAGGCTTCAAGAGGCCCCTGGTGAACATGTCGCCCCTGATGGTGCTGAGGGAGGGCAAGCCTTTCATGAGCATCGGTGCGCCGGGGGGCAGGAAGATAATAAACGCGGTCACCCAGGTGGTAATGAATGTGGTGGATCATAAACTGGGGATGCAGGAAGCCATCGCCGCCCCGAGAGTCGACGCCAGCGGCAAGGATACCGTTTACCATCCCGACCTGGAGGAAGAGGTGGTGGAGGGCTTAAGGGCCCGGGGCCACAGGATGGTGCTGGGGCCGGAGGACTACGAGCGCCACAGCTTCGCCCGGCCGACGGGAATACTGGTCAACGCCGAGACGGGGCGGCTCCACGGGGGCGCGGACGTACTACGAAGGGCCGAGGCCTGGGGGTATTGAGGGCAAGCACGACCTCCCGGCATCACCAACCTGTATTCGCCGTGTCAGATCGGGGAAAGGACTGGCAGCGGCCCTACTAGAAGTCAAAGCCTGAGCTTTGGGACGGGCCTGGGGCGGAGATGCAGCTTACGGAGGCCGTTAGCCGCCGGCGACGGCTGGGACGATGCTTACCTCATCCCCGGTTTTGATTGGGGTCTTGATCCCATCTATGAACCGGATGTCCTCGCCGTTCACATATATGTTCACGAACCGGTGCAGCTCGCCGTTGTCACTAACGAGCCTCTCCTTGATCCCCGGGTACTGGGCGTCCAGGGAGTCTATACACTCAATCAGGTTGGTCCCATCCACATCTACGGTGCTCTCGCCGTTGGTCATCCTTCTGAGGGGAGTGGGGATCTTGAGACTAACGCTCATCTGTGGAACCTCCTGGTCTTTCGCTTGGTTGAACCTATCGATTATAACGCCATTGCAGGGCGGGGGCCTCATCTCGATTATAGTGCCGTTGCGTGACGGGGGCCTCAGCCCTCGACGATATCGCCGACCACCGGGTCGACCCGAACGCCGCTGTCACTGACCCAGGCAAGCCCTCGTTTAATCTCCTCTTCGTCGCCCTCCAACTCCAGGATCACCCATCCCTGGGTCTCAGTGACGTCGGCCCGGCGAATGTTGGTGATGAGATCGAATTTCTTGCCGAGATTGTAGATGATAGGCTGGGTTACCAGGTCGGTGGGAAAGCTGAATTTGGAGCGCATCTTGGTCATGCTAAATCCTTACGTTTGAACCGCCTGAAACAGGAATGAGGGCCTATGCGGTTGCACCGTTACGTCTGGCTTCCATAGCCTCCTCGAAGGAATCCATGGTCGGGTCGATGGTCAGGGGGTTGACTAGTTCTTGCACCGGCTCCTGGGTCTTGAGGCCCGAGCCTGTGATATAGGCGACGGTCAGGTCGTCCCGCTTGATGATGCCCTGGGCGGCCAGCTTCTTCAGGCCGGCCACGGTGACACCGCCGGCCGTCTCGGCGAAGATACCCTCGGTGCGCCCCAGGAGGGACATCCCCTCCACCACCTCCGGGTCCGTGGCGGCTACACCGTAGCCATTGGTCTCCTTTATGGTCTTCAGGGCGTAGAATCCGTCCGCCGGGTTGCCTATGGCCAGGGACTTGGCCAGGGTGTTTGGCTTCACCGGCTTGATGTCCATCCGGTTTTTCTCGAAGGCGGTGATGATGGGAGAGCAGCCTCGGGCCTGGGCCACCGCCATACGGGTCCTGGGCGGGTCCATGATACCCACCCGGGCCAGCTCTTGAAACCCCTGCCAGATCTTGGTGAAGAGGGAGCCTGAGGCTGCGGGCACGATGGCCC
>JADFJI010000015.1 GCA_022566235.1 Chloroflexota bacterium | reverse complement strand
CCGGGAGTAGCCGTAGGTGTGAATCGCCATGTGGACTATGCCTACGTGGACCGTGGCCACGCTATCGGTGCCGAAAGGCTCGGTGACGACGGCCATGTCCGTCCTTACCCCCCGGTCCAGCATGTGCACCGTCCCCTCTCCCCCCGCCGTCTCCCCGACCACGCAGGCCACCACGATGTCCCCCTTGAGAGGGGCCCCGCTTTTCCTGAGGGCCTCAGCCGCGGTAATCATGGCTGCAAGGCCGCCCTTCATGTTGAAACTGCCGGCACCGTAGACCCGGTCCCCTTCAATGCTGGGTGTCCACGGGTCTCGGGTCCAGCCCCGGGCCAGGGTAGTTATATCCGTGTGGCCGTTGAACATCAGGCTCTTACCCCCGCCAGTGCCCTTCAGGATAGCGATGGCTTGCAGACGCCCCGGCTCCACTTCCTGGAGGTCCACCTGGTAGCCTCGGGGCCGAAAGAAGTCCGCCAGCATATGGGCCACGGGCGTCTCCTCCGTCTTGAAGCTGGGTATCTTGATCAACTCCTTGGCAAAGGCGACTATCTCATTCTCTTTGATCTGTTGGAGCACCCTGGTATTTACAGAATCTTCCATGGACAAGTCTCCATTTCATATGAGTTATGAGACATCTTCCTTTGCCGGAAAGTCCGTCACCCTTTGGCAAGATTCTTCGCTCCACACTTCGACCAGCTCAGTGGAGACCTCAGAATGACATGAGAGGAGGAATGGGCTATCGGGGGGTGGTGGGGTGGGCACGGGCTTTATCGGGATGTGTGGCCCGGTCCATGAAATCGGCCATCTCAGGCTCGTACCGAGCCCACAGGCGTCGAAGCTCGGCCGCGGGCTCGTCGTGCCAGTCGACTCTCAGGTCCACCAGGGCGAAGGGTAGTTTGTCATACACCGTTAGCCCCGCGGAGTGCTCGTTCTTGCCCACCTCCCCGCCGGCAGCCTTGCCGGCCTCCAGGCCCCGCAGCAGCCTCTCCGCCAGGTGAAGGCCCGGGTCCTCCTCGAAGGCCCGGCCCATGGCCACGGGCACCTCTACAGTCGACAGCAGGTTACCTATGGCTACCACGTTTTCGCCCAGATACTCGTTGTTGGCCTGGTAGACCTTCTCACCCGTGTGGGCGGCGGTATGGCCATCGCAGGTGATCACCCCTAGTTGACGATGCTCGGGGTAGGCCCCGGCCTTTACCATCTCAGCTACAGCAGCCCCGGCGGAGTATCCTTTTCTCAGAAGGTCCAGGCCCAGACTGCCCAGCCTGGGGTCTGTCAGATTCTGGGTCGCCACCGCCCCGACCCCGGCCTCGACCCATACGCACCTGGCACCGACACAGATGCTGCTGGTGGTAACGGCCATCCCTACCATCCCGGTCCGCTCGCAGTACCCTACTAGTGAAAATGTCATTGTCTTATTCCTCTAGGTTGCCTTTCTGCCAGATTCTCTCGGTCACTGGTGCCCATGGACTCAGCCCTCCTTCAACACCACGTCGGAGAGGTCGGCGGCCTTTCTGACCAGCTTCTTCATGGGTGTCGGGTCGAAGCTGTTAAACATGGCCACCAGGTTGGCGTAGGGAGGACTCTGGGCGAAGAGCTGGAAGGATAGATTGTGTCCGGCCATGGAGGAGTCCACCAGGTCCCGGGTGAAAAGGAGGAGCTTTATCCTGTCCTCCATGCCCCAATCACGGATGGCGTAGTACTTCTCCAGATACTTCCGCACCTCCGGGTTGTTCCAGGAGGCGGTGTCTGGGGTCAGTTGGACCTGGCCTCCGGCCAGCTCTCGGACGTGGGCCACCATGGTGGGGAGGTTTGTGGAAGCGAATACCCTGCCCGCGTACACGATGGGCTGATTGGGCATGCACAGTCCCCCGGGGCTGGTCTGAGCACTGTAGATGGATGCCTGAAGGTGGGCGTTGATGGTCTCCCGGTAGCACATCAGGGTGGTCAGCTTCTCCCGTACCTGGGGCACCTTCTCCAGTCCCGTCTGCTCTATGTTCAGGAACGCCGTCCCCAGGAGCATGTCGGCCCGGAAAAGGGTCCGCAGCAGGAATGGGAAGACCACGTAGCGGTGGAGGGTGCCCCGGATATAGGCGGCGGCCTCGGGCACCCGGGAGAAGAGGACGTTCTCCCAGGGCACCAGCACGTCGTCGAAGATGAGCAGTGTATCTATCTCGTCGAACCTGGTGGCGATGGGGTAGTCCCTGGGGTCCTTGCCTACGGCCAGGGCGGTGCGGCAGATCAGCTTTAGGCCCTTGGCGTTCATGGGGGTGATGAATCCCACTGCGTAGTCCTTCATGGCCTCGCCCCACTGGCCTATGGTGGGCTTGATGAAGCCCTGGTTGGCGTAGCAGGCGGCCGTCTCGTATTTAGCGCCCCTCACCACGATGCCGTCGTCCCGCTCATCCACTACGTGGAGAAGCATGTCCGGGTCCTGCTCCTGGGGGGGACGGCTTCTATCGCCCTTGGGGTCCGTGTTGCCGCTGACGTGGAAAAGGTCCAGTTCCATCAGTCTCTCGATGTGGCTCTCTACGTTTTCGGCGAACAGGGGATTGAAGCCCCGTAGCATCTCGATGTTATCGTACATGGACCACAGCTCACATACGGTGTCGTCACCCACCCGCTGCACCACGCCGGCGACCTCATTCAGCACCGTCTCCACATATCTTCGCTGGGCCACCAGGTCCTCCTGAGCCCTGGGAGGTTTGAAGGCGCGGCAGGCCCTGGTCCCGTTTCCCCGCTCGAAGGTCAGCACCTGCTTGAACTGGTCCTCGAACTGCATGTCGTACATGCGGGCCCGAACGTCGATTATAGGTTTGAAGGCCGGGTGCTGCGTGACGTCCTCGACCAGCTCGCCGTCGTAGTAGACCTCTCTGCCGTCCCTGATCGATTCTCGATACTCTTCTCCGTTCCTCAGTCCCATGGTCTACCTCGCATCAAAGGGTTTAAGCGTGGTTCGGCAGGATGTAGAATCGTATGTTGTGACACTGGATGAACAAGATTGGGCGTCGCCCCAAAGCGGCCCCATCCTACCCCAGGCGGTGGGTTGTGGCAACACGAGGGCGGTGCAAGTGGCTTGTATCTCCTCTCCCGAGGGAGGCTGAGACCCTGTGCTGCTAAAGTGGATAGTCTGCGATGTCGAAGAGGAGGCCAGGGCCTCCTTTTCCGCCGCCCAGGGCGGGTGGGGAAAGCTGGCCTCTGCCCCCGGTTTCCTGGGCCAGATCGGCGGATGGGACACGAGGAGCAAGAACACAGCTTGCATCATCTCCCTCTGGCGAGACCTCACCTCTTACGAGTCCTTCATGGGCCGCCTGCACCTTGAAATCGTTGCCGAAAGTGAACAGAGCCAGACCTACCGGTCGATCTCGGTGACTCTGTTCGGCGACATGATGGCGATGCCCGGGTCCCGGGGGATGATCCTGGATGCTCTGGAAGAGGGGAAGATCATCAGGGTGGCAGACTGCACCTTGAAGAAGGGGAGAGAGGGACACTTCCTAGAAATGCAGAGGGATTCCTGGATTCCGGGGATGGGTAAGGCCGAGGGTATGCTGGGTGGGATGTTCTGGCGTGTTCGGGACGGTGGAGATAGATATCTGGTTACTACTGTGTGGCAGGATCGAACTTCCCACCTGGCCTACATAGATAACATATTCCCAGGCCTGAGAGCACGGGCGGCGGTTGAAGGCGATGTGGGAGCCCTCCGGGGCCACCTCATATCGCTGGAAGGCTCCTGGCGGGTCCTTACCGCGGGCAGCTGAGCGATCTGTCCGACCCTCTCAGGCCTATTCCTCAATTATCGCCTTCCGCCACTCGCATCCTTCGGTCCGCCTGAGGAAATCGGCGTGAATAGCCTTGCTTGAGGCGATGACGCTCCTGCTCCAGGGGCTTACCGGCCCTCCATTGCCCTGGGTTATCACGCCACCGGCCTCCTGGACCAGCAGAATACCGCTGACCAGGTCCCAGGGGGCGAGGAAATGGTGAAAATAGAGATCGACCCGGCTTGTGGCGGCATACGCCAGGCCCAGGGCCGCCGACCCCATTATCCTTGTCGTCTGCATCCCGGGCCACAGGAAAATCAGCATTTCGCACGCCTTGCGGGCCAACTCCTCGCTGTATCCCATGTCCAGGGCCAGTACCGAGGCCTGAACTGAGTCCTGTTTGGATACGGAGATTGGAGACCCGTTGACAAAGGCCCCCTGGCCCTTGATAGCGTGGAACAGCTCCTCTCGCAACGGGTCGTAGGTCAGCCCCAGCACTACTTCATTACCCCGTACCAGGCCGATATTCACCGAGAAAAATGGGTTGCCTGAGGCGAAGTTACGAGTGCCGTCCAGGGGGTCCAGTATCCAGGTGTATTCGCCCTTACCCGGGATGGCCTCTCGCTCTTCCGAGAGAATGCCGAAGTCCGGGTATTCCTGGAGAAGGAGCTGTATGACGCTGGCCTCTACTTCGAGGTCCAGATTGGTGACCACGTTCCCCCGGCCCTTGAAGGAGATCTGCTTCGTCTCCCCGTAGCCCCTCACTAGAAGCCGGCCGGCCTCCATGACGGCTTCGTGGGCGACGTCGTAGGCCGACTTTCCCCGTGCAGAAGAGGGTATGTCCAGCACTAGGCCTTTGCCTTGAGCCCCATCTTCTCCTCCACCTCCAACAGGGTTTCCCGGGCTATGACGCTGGCCCTTTGGGCCCCATCGGCCAGCACTTCCTTGACATACCCAGGCCTTTCGACCAGGCCTTGTCTCCGCTCACGAAAAGGCTTCAGCTCCCGGTTGATGCCATCGGCCAGCATCCCCTTGCACTCGACACACCCCCTCAGGGCATTTCGACACTTGTAGGCGATGTCGTCCAGCTTATCGGGATTGAACTGCTGGTGCAGGCTGTAGACGTTGCAGACCTCGGGCCGGCCCGGATCGGTCTTGCGTTGCCTCTGGGGATCGGTCATGGCGGTCATCACACGCTTGTGGGTCTCCTCCGGTGTGGCCGCCAGTTCTATGTGGTTGTTCAGGCTCTTGCTCATCTTCTGGCTGCCGTCCAGACCCACTATCAGCGGGGCCTGGGTCAGCTTTGGCTGGGGCTCTGGGAAGGTGGGGCTGAAGAGGTGGTTGAACCGCCTTACTATCTCTCGGGCCAGCTCCAGGTGGGCCAACTGGTCCTCGCCCACGGGCACCGTGTCGGCCTTGTAGATGACTATGTCCGCGGTCATGAGCACCGGGTATCCTAGCAGGCCGTAGTTAATGTTTTCGGGCTGCTGTCTCGCCTTCTCTTTGAAGGAGGGGACCCGGGTCAACCAACTGTAGGGCGTCACCATGCTGAGGAGGGTATGGAGGACCATGACCTCGGGGACGTGGGACTGGACGAAGAGGATGCTCCGCTGGGGGTCCAGGCCTGCGGCCAGCCAGTCCAGCATCATCTCCTGGATGTTTTCCTGGAGTTTGTCTGTGTTCTCTAAGGTGGTGAGGGCGTGGATATCGACGGCGCAGTAGATACAGTCGTACTCGTCCTGGAGGGCGACATAGTTCTTGATGGCTCCCAGGTAGTTGCCGATGTGCTGTCGGCCCGTGGGCCGGGCGCCGGAGAAGACTCTACCCTTTTTTTGGGCACACATATGTACGATTGACTCCTATGGGCCGAACGGGTTTGAAGTTTAGCATAACTATGCTAGATTTCACAGCGAGATGAGGGAGAGTGTTTGATAACACTTTCGACCATCCCCCTGCCCCCTTCCCTTCGGCAAGCTCAGGACAGGCCTGGCCAGGAAGGGGGGATAAATTGGGTATGTCCCGAGTATCGGGACGAGTCGGGACTTTCCCCCTTCAAGGGGGAGAATGGAAGAGGGGGTAAACTCACCCCTCAGAAAGAATGTAGACCCCGGGTCACGAGACCCGTTCAGAATCCTAAGGAGGCCATAGATGACGGTCCGAGGTTTCGAGGGAAAGCATCCAAAAATAGCCCCTTCGGCCTACATCGACGAGGCGGCGGTGGTGATAGGAAACGTGGAGATAGGGGAGGAGGCCAGCGTGTGGCCCGGGGCGGTGATCCGGGGCGACCACGGCCTCACCCGGATAGGCGCAAGGACCAGCATACAGGACAACTCCGTCATTCACGCCGGAGACCTGGACATCGGCGAGGACGTCACCATTGGGCACGGGGCCATCATCGAGGCCAGGAGGATCGGGAACAACGTCCTGGTGGGGATCAACGCCACTATCCTGGACGGCGCAGAGATAGGGGAGTTCTGCCTGATAGCCGCGGGCGCGGTGGTGAAGGAGGGGGCCCGGGTCCCGCCCTACTCCTTCGTGGCGGGGGTGCCGGCCCAGGTCAGGCCGTTACAGGAGAAATGGCGGGAGTGGCTGAAGACCACCAGCAAGCTGTATACGGATATGGCGAAGAGGTACAAATCCGACATGCAATAATTCTTCATCAGGCAGTCAATGGGAGCAAGGAGTCCCGACCCGTCGGGACTTTGAAGGGGGTATGGGGGCCTGTACCGTGTGCCCTTCACATCCGCTCTGGGGCGGACATGCCCATCAGGTCCAGGCACTTGGCCAGGACGGCCTGGGCCGCTGGCAAAACCTGAAGGTGGTCGAGGCGCCCATGGACTGTTATTACCGGAAACAGAGCAGGGTCCGTCCGGTACAGGGCGCTCTGAATAGATGCGGGACCTGCTAACGATCCGCCGGTACCACGTGCAGGGCCTCTATGAGACGTAAGGCCAGAGCATCGGGCCGACGAGCCTGTTTACTGGGATTTCGCTGCAAGGCCATTAATCTCTCGGAGGTCTTCTATCATGAGGCGTTCATCGCCCTTCCAGATGCCTTCGTTACCGAGATTGATGTCTGCCAGGGCCCGGCGGCCCTTTACCCGGCGAATAAAGTTAACGATGGTGTCTGCAACGAACTTGGGTTGGTCGGTTCCAGCGAAATGGCCAGCACGGGGCACTGACGTCAACTGGACATCGTCGGTGCCGAGAACATTTGCGAATCGCTGAGTTTGAGCTGCAGGCATCATATTGTCATACTCTCCCCACATGATAAGCGTAGGGACGGTAATGTTTTCGTATTTGACACCCTCCGGGTTCTTTTCAGCGTCATAGGGCAAAAGCAGGGCAGGGCTGAGGATCGCAGCACGATCGGCGAGCACACGGATGTTGTGCATCTTCAATCTAAGTGTGGTAGATGTCGCAACATCAGTAACTCCATCTCCCGTACCGTTCCTTTCGTAATCAACGTCAACATATGGGAATGTGATCAGTTTCAGCTTGTATTGATTGTACACAGCAGGGTTGTGCACCATGGTCTTGAAGATCTGCACGAGAGTCTGATCAAACGCACCGAAGGCGGCGGCAAACATTGCGTCGCCTTCCGGCGTGTTCGGGATCATGGAGGCACGGCCAATAGCTTGGATCTCGTTTACTGGGTATCCATCGAAAGCGATGGGATCCAATTGAACGAAAGCATCCAAACGATCGTTGTGTCTGGCCGCGTAATGGGAGTTAATACCACTTCCCCAATCATCGGCGATAAAGATGAACTTGCGGCCAGGGTACTCGTGTTGCATGAGCTTTTCGATGTAGTCCACATCGTGTTTCCAGTACCACAGGTCGTTGTCGCGCTTGTCGGTTTTCTTGCCGTACTGACTAGGCTTGGTGCTCTCACCCATGCCCAGCATATCGATGGCGATGGTTTCACAGAACCTGCCGAGGTGTCTCTGGATGTCCTCCCATTGCGCTCGATTGGTAGGGACGCCATGCAAGAGCAGCACAAGTGGGCCTTTGGCCCCCATTTTTGTGTATGCAATCTCAAATTGGTCAGTCCATTCGAATTCCGAGCTATGGGGGCCATTAACTTGAACTAGGCCCTCGGCAGGAGCTGTGAATTTAAACGTGCCATAGGTGGGCTCACCAGCCTCGCGGTAGATCGACAGGTCCACGTCATTTCCGGCGGCACGCACAGGAGCGTGGCTGAGCGCTGTATACAAGTTTCTGCTTGACATTGGTTACTCTCCTCCCTACTAAATCCCTCATATCCTGCCCCAATGCTTGCCTACATACTCATGTTCCGGTCCTCTTCTTAGCCTAGGGCCTTGGTGTAGGTTAGATGTAGCCGAACCCTCAAACGGTTCCTTCCCAAACCCTTCCCAAAGAACTGGTATATTGGTCAGACTAACGAGGTTCTGACTTTTCACTTGCAACACGTTTTCCTTGCCAGATTCTGATTTACTTTGACCTGAGCTCCACCGGACACGTCTTCGGGTTCAACGGGGTTGAGGCGGGTGGGGTGTGGTGTGCTCCATATCAAGGGTCTTTTCAATCGCTATTTTCCTTAAGGGCGCTTCGGGCAAGTTAACTGTCTTCGTTTTATACTGGGTTAGTATTAAACCGTCACCATGAGAAAACGCATGGGAGGTGCGAAATGACAGTGGACAGATCTTCAGCAGGAACTACTCAGACGGCGACAACTCCTATCTTGCCCCCTTTTTCTGAGGAGATGGCACGCGCAAAAGTAAAAGCAGCCGAGAATGCGTGGAATACTTGTGACCCTGAGGTCGTAGCCAGGGCGTATTCAGAGGACTCTCGGTGGCGCAACCGAGACGAGTTCTTCACTGGACGAGATGCCATCAAAGCATTCCTGAAGCGAAAATGGGAAAAAGAGTTAGACTACCGCCTGATGAAAGAACTGTGGGCTTATACCGGCAACCGCATTTCAGTTCGCTTCGAATATGAGTGGCGCAATGCCTATACCGGGCAATGGTACCGTACCCACGGCAACGAGCATTGGGAATTCGATGACGATGGGCTGATGCGTCGGCGGGACATGAGTGCGAACGATATCCCCATCAATGAGTCCGAGCGGAGATACTAGGGAACGGATGCGGCATATTTGGAGCCCAAGGAGAGACTTAATAGGCTGACGCTCGTGACCCACCTGAAACTTCATTGCTACGACTCCGTGTCATTGATATCTCGAACATGCCCTCGTAATCTTCGCACGGCTTCCTGACTCTTCGGGTCGTCATATTTTTGGAAAATATCAATTGCCTCTAGTGTTGCCTTCGCTTCGGTTGTTTTGTTGTGCTCGACCCACTTTTCATATTCCTGACGCTTGAACCATCGCCGCCAAAACCAACCAGCAGCAATAGATCTTCTCTGAACTTCATTAAAGGCCGCTGCCATCAATGCTGCATCTCGTTTCTCTTCAGGCAGATCATATATACCCTCGCTGAGTCGCATGAGTTCATTGTCGGGGAGTTCCTTCAACTGTTCTTGCCGTTCCTTGATGCGTCGTCGCATGTCTACCTTGAATTGGTCTTGGTCAAAACCCATATATTGCCTCCGACTGTGCCCCTTACATCCGCTCTGGGGCGGCCATGCCCATCAGGTCCAGGCACTTGGCCAGGACGGTCTGGGCCGCCTTCACCAGCTTCAGCCGGGCCTTGGTCAGCCCCTGGTCCTCGGTGACGACGCGGCACTTCTCGTAGAAGCTGTGGAAGTGGGTGGCCAGGTCCTGTGAATAGTATGGCAGGTGCTGGGGCTCCAGCGTTTCGACGATCAGCTCCATCGTCTCGGGCAGCTTGAGCATCTCCCGGACCAGGGTCAACTCCGACTCATGGCCCAGCAGCGACACATCGCCGCCTTCGTAGTCGATGCCCCTCTCTTCGGCCAGCCGCAGAATGCTGCATATCCTGGCGTGGGCGTACTGAACGTAGTAGGCGGGGTTGTCGGCTGACTGCTTCTTGGCAAGCTCCAGGTCGAAGTCCATCTGGCTGTCGGCTGAGCGGGCCAGGAAGAAGAAGCGACACGGGTCTGCTCCCACCTCCTCCACCACCTCCCGCAGGGTGATGATGTCCCCGCTGCGCTTGGATAGCTTGACCACCTCCTGGCCCCGCTTGAGGGTCACCATCTGGGCAACGAGGATATGCAGCCGGTCCGGGTCGATGCCCAGGGCCCCGACGGCCGTCTTCATCCGGGAGATGTGCCCCTGGTGGTCTGCTCCCCAGATGTTGATAACCCTATCGAACCCCCGGCGCAGGAACTTGTTGTAGTGATAGGCGATGTCCGAGGCAAAGTAGGTGGGGCGCCCGCTGCTTCTGATCAGGACATTGTCCTTGTCCTCACCCAGGGCGGTGGAGACGAACCAGGTTGCGCCCTCTTTCTCCTGGGTGTATCCCCCCGAACTCAGCGCCTTCATAGCCTCGTCGTACTGTCCCGAGTCGAAGAGGCTCTGCTCGCTGAACCACACGTCCTGTACCACCCCGATGGACTCCAGGTCGCTCCGGATGGAGGCCAGCATCTTCTCGAGCCCTATGGCCCCCAGCCCCTTGACGGCCTCCTCGGGCTCCATATTCTTGAACCTGTCCCCTTCCTCGGAGATGATCTCCTGGGCCAGGTCTATCATGTACTGGCCCATATAGCCCTCGGCGGGCATCTCCGCCTCTACGCCCAGTTCCTGGAGGTATCGGGCGTGTAGAGAGAGGTAGAAGTTGTCCATCTGGGTGCCGGCATCGTTGATGTAGTACTCCTCCTCGACGGCGTAGCCCGCGGCCTTGAGAATCCGGGCCAGAGCACTTCCCAGCACCGCCCCCCGACCGTGGCCCACGTGGAGGGGGCCGGTGGGGTTCACGCTCACGTACTCCACCTGGACATTCTCCCCGGCTCCCAGGGTAAGGTCTCCGTATGCCTGGCCTTCCTGGAGGATCATGTCCACCTGTTTCTTGACCCACTCCTCTTTGAGGGAGAAGTTGATGAACCCCGGGGGTACGAGGGTGATGGCGTCGATCTCCTCGGAAGGTTTGAGGAGGTCAACCAGGCACTGGGCGATGGCGAGGGGGTTCATCCTGGCGGCCCGGGCCAGCTTGAGGGGGGCTGTGACGGCGTAGTCGCCGTGCTCAGGGTTCTGGGGCCGCTCGACGATGGTCTCGGGGAGTGTGACCTGGGGCAAAAGGCCCCGGTCCTGGGCCTCCTGGAAGGCGTCCCGTACTATCTCCTCTATCTTGTCCTTGATAGTCATTGCTTACAGAAACCGTTACCCCTACGACTGTGCCCCGACAAGTCCCGAGTATCGGGACAGGCCGGCGTTAGAAACAGTAACCTTACTTATCCAGTTAAATAACACCAGCGGCTAATAAAACTATGATACCAGCTACGCTTCGGTGCCGCCTATGGCCCAGGTGGGACCCAGGCGGGCCAGCTCCCGGGCCAGGGCCTCCTGCTCCGGGGCCTCCAGGTCCGGGTCCCGGGCGAAAAGCCCTTCCGCCTCCCTCCTTGCCAGCTCCAGCAGGTCGCTGTCGGAGAGCCGGGCCATCCGGAGGTCCGGGAGACCGCTCTGACGGGTGCCGAAGAACTCACCGGGCCCCCTGAGGCGCAGGTCCTCTTCGGCCAGGGCAAACCCGTCGTTTGTATCCTCCATCAGTGTTAAACGCTGCTTTGCCTCCTGGGACGGCCTCTCCGCCAGAAGAAGGCAGTAGCTCTTGGCCGGTCCTCGACCCACCCGGCCGCGGAACTGGTGCAGCTGGGAGAGGCCGAACCGGTCTGCCCCCTCGATCATCATGACCGTGGCATTGGGTATATCGATGCCCACCTCGACCACCGGGGTCGACACCAGTATGTCCACCTCTCCCTTGCGGAAGGCCTCCATAACCTCGTCCTTTTCTCCAGACGGGAGGCGGCCGTGGAGCAGGCCCAGCCGCAAATCGGGGAAGACCACCCGGGAAAGCCTCTCATACTCCTTGGTCGCTGCCCGGGTCTGCAGAGCCTCCGACTCTTCGATTAAGGGGCAGATAACGAAGGCCTGCCGCCCCTCTTTCACCTGTTTCCGCACGAAGTCGTATGCCGTGCCCCTTTGCCTCTGCTGCACCCACTTGGTCTTGATCTCCTGCCTCCCCGGGGGAAGCTGGTCCAGCACCGATAGGTCCAGATCGCCGTAGAGGGTGAGGGCTAGAGTACGGGGTATGGGGGTGGCGGTCATCACCAGGAGATGGGGACTTGCGCCCTTTTGCCGGAGGGCCGAGCGCTGCATCACCCCGAACCGGTGCTGCTCGTCCACGATTATCAGGGCCAGGTTCTGGAACTCCACCTCCTTCTGGATGAGAGCGTGGGTACCGATCACTATGTCTATTCCCCCCTCACGTATCAGCTGCTGCAGGTTTCGCTTGGCCTTGCCACGCATAGCGCCAATGAGGAGGCCCACCCTGATGGGGCGGTCCAGCAGGGACTCGAAGACCTGCACCACCTGGTCGCCCCAGGAGACCTCAGGTTGGCCACCCAGGAGGTTGCATATGGTGCCGAAGTGCTGCTCGGCCAGTATCTCGGTAGGCACCATGATGGCCCCCTGATATCCGCTGGCCACCGCCTGGAGCAGGGCCCCTGTAGCCACTACTGTCTTCCCGCTGCCCACGTCCCCTTCGAGGAGCCGGGCCATGGGCATGGGGCCCTGTAAGTCGGCCAGCACCTCTTCCAATGCTCGGCTCTGGGCATCGGTGAGGGAGAAAGGGAGAGACTGCACGAACCGGTCCATCAGCAGAGGGTCCCTCTCGATATTAAGGGCCTGCTGTCCCTCCTGCCACTCCCGTTTGCGGGCCAGAACCCTGAGCTGGATCAGGAACAGCTCGTCGAAGGCCAGCCTGCGCCGGGCCTCGTCCTTCGACTCATCGTCGTCGGGATAGTGGGCCTGATAGACCGCATTCTGAAGAGTGAGAAGCGTGTTTCTATCTCTGATATCCGGCGGGAGGAAGTCCGGCAGCTGGCGAGCCCAGATATCCAGAGTCCTTCGCACCAGGTTGCGCACTGTGCGCTGGTACAGGCCTTCGGTCAGGGGATAGACGGGCACCAGCCGCCCCGTGTGGACGTTGTCACTGCCCGTTAGCAGTTCATAGTCTGGGGACTCGAACACCTTCCTGCCCCTAAAAAGGCTCACCCGGCCGCTGAGGGCGACACGCTGGTTGGGCTTGAGGGTCTGGGCCATGTATGGATTGTTGAACCAGACTGCCTTAATGTTGCCCGTCTCATCCCCAATGACGGCCTCGGTGCTCCGCGCCCTGGGTCCCATCCTCTTGATGGATGCTTCCCATACGATGCCTTTAATGGTCTGCTCCGCGCCCGGGACCAGCTCGGAGATGGTCACGGTCTGTCGAAAGTCGTTGTGCCGGTGTGGGAAGAAGTAGAGAAGGTCTCTTATCTCGGACAGGCCCAGCTTGGCAAATCTGGAGGCCAGGTTTTGCTGAATGCCCTTTATGGTGGTTATGGGCGAGCCGAGGGTCAAGTTGCCCGTGGCCCCCGACGATTTGGCTTTAACGGCACGCCGCTTCTTTTTGGGAGGGGCTGTGCTATCCTGCGGATCGGGCTTTGCGCTGGGTATGAGCGTGGCCAGCTTGCTCAGCGTCTCTTCGACCCACAGGCGCCGTTCCGGGATGCCCATATCCGCATACCTGGCCTGGGGAAGAGGGGGTATCTCCTTCACCGGGCCGTCATGCCACCGCTGGAGCATTTTGTCCAGGCCCCCGACTACCACCGAGTCGACGAAACCCTTGCTTCGCTCCAGCTCCAGCACCTTCTTCAGAGTCTGCGGTCCTTGTTCCATGACAGATCCGGATGACACGTGAACTAGACCCGGGTCATGGCCACACCGATGGCCCCGGGGCCCACATAGGTGCCCAGCACGGGCCCGAATCGGGTGATGAAGAAGTTCTCCTTGGGTACGTGCCCCTGGAGCCGCTTGGAGAGGTCCTGGGCCTCATCGGGAGTGGTGCTGTGTGCCACCCCGGCATAGGCGATGTCGCCGGCTTGCTGAAGCTCTGTGACC
Source organism: Chloroflexota bacterium (assembly GCA_022566235.1). Classification (GTDB taxonomy): domain Bacteria; phylum Chloroflexota; class Dehalococcoidia; order Plut-88900; family Plut-88900; genus JACZVB01. Next base: position 1,742 of record JADFJI010000015.1, on the reverse strand, counting down.
AGCCGGTCCAAACCCTTCTGACGGGTCCTGAAGCGGTCCAGGGGGTGGGCCTCTCCGTCCTTGATGATCAACATGGGAATGACCTTGAATACCGATAGGCGGCGAAGAGAGGTGCCCAGATAGAACTGAAGCTTCCCGATCCTGCCACCCTTGGACAGGTATTCCAGGGTATCCAGGAGGCAGATGGTCCTGGTCTCCGCCCCGGCCCTCTCTGCCACCCGCTTCGCCTCCTCCAGGCTGGCCCCGTCCCTCACGGCCCGGGCGGCGGCTATCACCACCAGGCCCAGACCAATGGACACCTGAAGGGAATCCACTACCTCCACCCGGCATCTGTCCTCCACCTCACTCGCGCCCAGTTGGGCCGAGTTGCAGGTCTGGCTCAGCTTGGTGGAGAGGTGTATGGAGAGGATCTCATTGGTCTCCTGGGCCAGGTCGGCGTAGGTCTTGGCGAAGAGCCCGGCCGAGGGTTGGGATGTTCGGGGAAGGCTAGGCGACGAGATCAGTGCCTGGTAGAACTCTTCGGCGCTGAGGTCCACACCATCCCTGTACTCCTTATCGCCGAAGTTCACTGTCAGGGGCACAACGGTAACGCCAAGCTCGCGGCAAAGCTGGGGTGGGAGGTCAGAGGTGCTGTCGGTGACAATCCTTACGCCCATTATGAAGGGAGTATAGTCCTATCTATTCCAGGGATATGATGAAATCGTAGTGGGGCTGGCCCCCATCCAGCATCTCCACCTCTACATCGGGAAGATGATCCTTGAGGGACTCGGCCAGCCTGTTCCTCTCGTCGGCGTCGGCGTCGGTGCCCCAATACACCGTAGCCAGGCTGATGCCACCGGACGCCATCCTGGAGGCCAGGGCCTGTATCACCTCGCACGGCCCCGAGGCCGAGGCCAGGAGCTCTCCGTCCAGCAGGCCTATGGCCTCTCCCTTTCTTATTCGAAGCCCGTTGACCGTGGCCCGGCGCACCGCTCTGGTCAACTCCAGGGTTCTAACCCCGGATAGCGCTTCATTCATAATCTCCTGATTTTCCGCCACCGTAGACTCGATGTTGAAGGCGAGGATTGAGGCGATGCCCTGCGGGATGGTGATGGATGGGACGACCTCTACTTCTTTCTCGGACAGCGCAGCCGCCTGCTTAGCCGCCGGCATTATATTCTTGTTGTTGGGCAGCACTATGACCGCCGGCGCTGATGTCGATTCTATGGCCGTTAGGATGTCCTGGGTGCTGGGGTTCATGGTCTGGCCCCCGGGCACGACCACGCTGGCCCCCAGGCTCGAGAACAGCTCCGTTATGCCCTGGCCAGAGGCCACGACTACCATTGCTATGGGCCCCACATCCTCACTGACCCTCTTCTGCAGGATCTCCGAATGCTGCTGGTCTATGTCCTGCACGTTTACCTGAGTAACCGTGCCCAGCGTCTCGGCGAATGCGATGACGGCCTGGGGCTGGGGGGTGTGGGTATGGACGCGAATCAGGTCCTCGGCACCCGCCACCACCGTCGAGTTACCCAGCTGGTCCAACTCCCGCCTCATTGATGCCGGGTCCAGGCCTTCACCCTGAATGAGGAACTGGGTGCAGTAGCCGTAAACCTCCTCCGCAGCAGCCAGGAGAAACTCATCGGACAGGGCGCCGGCCTCAGGTTGCTGCGCCTCGCTTGCGAGAACAATATCGACGTCCCGCTGGTCGCCGTGCACGTAGAGGCGAACGCCCTCGAGAATGACTGAGAGCCCCTTACCGC
>JADFJI010000300.1 GCA_022566235.1 Chloroflexota bacterium | reverse complement strand
AGGACGAGATCGGACCGAAGTGCCGGCGCTACGTCGGATGTCCCGTCACCAATGTAGACCATACACTCCGCCGAATCCCGCAGGTGCTCCTGACAGGCTAGCTTAAATCCCTTATCCGTTTCCACGCCTGAAGGATCGATATACTTGACCTTTAGGCCCTTAGAGGTGAAATCCACCGTGCCGCTGTAAAGTTCCAGGTCGCTCAGGCCCAGACGGCTCAGTACCGGCTCTATGTAAACATCCAGGCCATTGCTGACCACCACGAGACGCACACCCAGCTCCCGGCAGATCTCCACGAAGCGACTAAAGCCTTGCCTCACCCGGGCATGACTGAGCACCACTTCCCAGATCTCCTCTCGGGATCCTTTTACCAGGAGCCATTGAAGCTGATTGCTCATCTCGACGGTTATGCAGCCTTGCGCGTAGCGGTCTTCAATCGATAGCCAGTCTCCGCAGGCGAACCTCTCAAGGACGACACGGTTCATGTTCTGCAAGACAATGGTGTCATCGAAATCACACTGGACAACGGTTCGGAGGGGAGTATCAGGTCTCATTTAGTTTAGTTTTCGTCGATCCGGGCCTGGGGCATCGGGGTTGAACGCATCAACTCAGGCCGACCAGGGCCTCTAGTGTGTCTACCCGGCTACGCCTATGGCGGGCTTACTCCCGAGACAAGGCCATAGCCCTCACTCCGGCCTTGTAATGCTGCGCCGCGGTAATTTTAGGGCCCGGTCTGTAGACATATGTTGCACCAGAAGTCAATACTTCCTCGTAAAGTATCTCCTCATGGTCATCATACCTAACAATGACCGCATAGAAGTAATCATCGGGCACATAGAACCTCGCGTACCCCTGCTTGTTGGTCCTGGAGCGACCCACTCCGACGACAACAACCTCGGCGCCTTTCACCGGCTCGCCCTCACAGTCGAGGACCCTGATTCTGCCGGCGCGCCACGGGACGATCTGTTTGGTGAGGAACTGACGCAGCCTGCGGCTACGGTTAAGGATGGCAGAGTCCGGGATCTTCTGCACAACGTCCTTCTCAAACCCAGGCCCCTTTGGGGTCCTCCAGTCCGGACCGTATTTTATCCGCAGGTACTCCTCGGGCGGATTGGGCACGAGGAACTTCTCGCCGATGAAGTCGATCTCTTTCAGTTGAGTAAACAGTCTTACGGGACTCTTGACCGCAGGGTACTCGTATATGCTGTCGCCTATGATTCGGTGGCAGGTCCAGTCCGCCCTGATTGACGACTTCACCACCCCTATGCCTACGTAGCGGGCGCTTCGTCCAACGTGTACGTAGTACCCATTCTCTGTGAACGCATCGATAACCCGGTCGATCGTCTCTTCGGTCAGCCCGTGAAGCCCGATCACAGAAGCCGTATCCATCTCATCGTCCCACGGAATGAATCGGTTCTCTCGAATTGCGCCGAGACAGGTGCCCGACCCAAGGAAGAAGACGACCCCGAGCTTATCGAAGATCCCCTTCACCTCCTTCAGCCTCTCAGCTGCAGCGGCTGGGTCTAGTGGTGTAGGAGATATGATCGTCTTATCGTAGGCTGCCTCACCTGCTTCGGTGCTCGTTACCATTATTATCTCCCTCTCATCAGGGCCTTCAGGCCCCGCTACGCAACAAATCCTCCACGGGGGTGCGGCAGTTGATTTCGTGGCCAGGGGAGCTTGGACCCGTCTGCGTGGGTGGCTCTTTCTCGTCGTTATCACCAGGCCGGCCGTCGCAGTGGGCCTTGTAAGCGGAAAGAAGGCGAAGGAGCACTACCGAGTTGGTCAGCAGGGCGATGGCCACCAGGGTGCCATACCCCTTGCCCAAGACCCCACCCATCATTACCAGAAGTAGACGAACGTCTCGAGTCGCCAGAAGCACAGCCCTGGAATCTACCGTAGACTCAGGAGCAGCCTTCATTTTGGCCCGGGTGTAACTAAAGCCAAAGGTGCCGGCCAGGGCGGCAAATCCGGCGATCCATGGGCCTGTCTTTCCGCTCCCTTTTGCGGCCCACCCAGTAAGTCCCAGGATGATCAGGGCATCGGCATAACGGTCCAGCACCGCGTCCAGAAAACCACCGTATGCCGAGCTGGACCCCTTGATACGGGCCAGATCGCCATCAGCCCCGTCCACTATGGAGGAGGCCTGGGCCAAGACGCCACCCAGCAACGGATGGCCCCTTAGAAATGAGATGCACGACAAGCTCGCCACTGCAAGCGCAGCCACAGAAACCTGATTAGGGGTGACGGGAGTCCGTCCCAGCAGCCGGGCCAAAGGTCGGGAGAGGCGTCGATTTAAGTACCGGGAGACAAGCCCTTCATTTACCTGCTTCATCACCGTTGCTGAAGTGTTTCTTTATATCCTCGTAGTCCTCTAAAGTATCCACGTCCCCCCAAAACAGGCCCGCCACATCGGATGTCCTGAACGGGTTGTGGCGATATCCAGTCCTGCGCACAACCTGGCTCAGCTCCACATCCAGCCCATAGAGGGTCTCCAGATAGCTAATGGTCTGGTACACCTGATCGTTTAGAAGAAAGACCCCGATGTCCAGGGCGTTCCATGTCTCCAGGTTTTTGCCTATGTCCACCACCTCACCTGCTGGGCCAACCAGCACCCGGGTGCCATCGTCTAGCTGGAAATGGTAGCTAGCCCTGGAGTCGATGCCCAGGAGGCACCCATCGCCCTTCTCCTCCAGCAGGCAGGCCACGATTTCCGGGGTGATGATGTGGTCGCCCATGCATAAGACGAAAGGTTCACTCCCGGTGAAGGAGTAGGCCGCCCCGACGGAGAGGGCGTTGCCGCCTTCATGACGCCGGTTTTCCAAAAAGACGGGCTTGGGGTAGATGCTTTCGTACACCTCGAAGGCGTCCACAATCTTATCGGCATTGTGTCCCAGCACCACCGCTACCTCGGTTATTCCAGCGGAGTAGAGGGCCATCAGCGGATAGTGGATCAACGGATAGCCAGCCACCTCCAGGAGCACCTTTGGTGTTTCAAGGGTGAGGGGCCGTAGCCTTCCCCCATCGCCGGCGGCTAAAATCACACCTTTCATATCAATATGCCTCCATACTCAACCCGTCTGGTGATTCCTGGCAAATTACCGGTGGGTTGGCCATATCCCCACCTCCGGGGATTAAAGATTGCGTAGAGCCGCTGTGGGCCCGCGCAATCCAAAGACAAGGTCCTCCGAGGCACCGTCAAAGGCTCAGGCCAAGGGAATACACCAAGCCCATCGGGCCTGAAATTCAGAAAGCTACAAAGAG
>JADFJI010000299.1 GCA_022566235.1 Chloroflexota bacterium | reverse complement strand
AGGTCTGGGCATGATGTAACTAGACGGGCTGGCGGCCCTCCAGCGCCCTGGCCAGCGTCAAGTCGTCGACGTACTCCAGGTCTCCTCCGGCGGGAAGGCCCCGGGCCAGCCGGGTTACCGTAATTCCCAGGGGCGAGATCAATCCGTTGATATACATACAGGTGGCATCGCCCTCCAGGTTCGGGTTGATACCCATGATAACCTCTTTCACCTGGCCGTCCTTCAGCCGCTCCATCAGCTCTCTGATCTTCAGCTCCTCCGGCCCGATGCCGTTCATGGGGGAGATGACGCCGTGGAGCACGTGGTAGAGGCCGGAAAACTTGCCCGACCTCTCCAGTGGCAGGATGTCCAGGGGCTCCTCCACCACACAGAGCTGGCTACGGTCCCGGCGCGGGTCGCTGCACAGGGGGCACGGGTCAGTCTCGGTGATGTTCTGGCAGGAGGAGCAGAAGGAGATGCTGGTTTTGATGGCCAGGATCGCCTCGGAAAGGGAGCGGGCCTCCTCGATGGGCATCCTCACCATGTGGTAGGTGAGCCGCTGTGCCGTCTTGGGCCCGATGCCCGGCAGCCGGTGAAGGGCCTCTATCAGCCGGGCCACCGTGGGAGAGGTGGGCGAAGTAGTCATATCGATTCTTGAACCTACAGGCCCGGGATATTGAGCCCACCGGTAAGACCACCCAGGTGCTCTGATGCCATGCCCTGGGACTTGTCAATGGCCTCGCTGACGGCGGCCATCACCAGGTCCTGGAGCATCTCCACATCCTCTGGGTCCACCACCTCCGGAGCGATCTTTATCGACTTGATCTTCTGCTGACCGGTCATGACCACGGTAACGGCGCCACCTCCGGCACTGGCCTCCACGGTCTTCATCTCCAGCTCATCCTGGGCTTTGCCCAGCACGTTCTGGAGGTTCTGCATCTGTTTCATCTGCCGCCGGATCTGTCTGTTCATGTGGAGCCCCCTACTTTTCGAGGCTGTAACCTTCACCCGGGGAGGTGAAATCAATTGCTATTAGAGTGGAGAGAAGGCACACGCTTCTCCACCCTCTACCATCATAACGGTGTTGGGTCTTGTCGACAAGAAAAAGAGATCAAGAGTGTTTAATAACACTTTCGACCATCCCTTCGATAGGACTCAGGACAGGCCTGACCAGGAAGGGGGGAAATAAATAGCCCTGGGGGGACGTCCCCCCATGCCCCCCTATCCCGACTCGGCGTCGGGTCACTTCCCGCTTTATAGGACTTAACACATGGCCTCGCCCAGATGTTTTTGACTCACCCACCCACCTTAGATGCGTTCAGGCATTGGGGGACCCCCTTCGATGGGACACTTCGGCAAGCTCAGGACAGGCCTGACCAGGAAGGGGGAATAAATTAGGTTTGTCCCGACATGTCCCGAGTATCGGGACGAGTCAGGGCACTCCCCCTTTTCGAGAAGCTTATTGAACGGCCTAGGGGATTTGGGACATCCATTGGCAAGCTGGTAAACAGCACCTGTTACCCGATCCTGCTAAACCATCACGGCCAAGTGGGATTGAAGTGGGAATAGACAGAGAAAACCGATCTAATTAGCTTTTTCGAGGCCGTCATCCAGGACCCGGGCCCCCATCTCCAGGGCCGCCTGCACCAGGGGCCCATGGTCTGGGGTCCTGGCAGGAGGTGGGGGGCTCTCCCTAGTCACCAGATCGCATCGAATCTTGTAGGGCGCGCCGAAGACCTCACTAACCTTCTTCTCCACCAGGTGGCGGTATTTGGGGTCTTCTATCTTGCTCTTGTGGAACGGATAGTAGAACCCTACCACCAGGGTCTCGCCCTCGATGGCGATGGGCTCGCAGGCGTTGCGCAGCAGGGCGTCCAGGCTTCCCTTAGACCCCTGTCCCTTCAGGGCGTCTACCAGCTCCGGCCACCTCCGCCGAAAGACATCGATGTCATTGATCGGGACAGGCTCCGGCCCCGGGCGCTCTTCATCATCCGGCGGCGACGGCTCCGGACCTGCGGGCTCGTCTGGCTCCCGGGCTTCTGGCCGGGGTGTCGCGACGGTCTCGGGTGGGAGGTCTGTGGTCTGTTGGATTGGGGGTGGAGACTCCTTCACCGGGGCGGGGGGCTTTTCCAGCGATTCCTTGGAGCTATCAGAGAACCGGGCTGACGCCTCAGGCCTCGCGATCCTTTTCCCCAGGCCCAGGCATACCTCTACCAGGGCCGTCTCCAGGGCGAAGGGGCCGGCGCCGTCGGCCTTGAGGTCCACCCCGCTGAAGATGTGAAGGGCCCTGGTCACATCCTCGAGGCCGATCTCGGGTGCAAGCCCCTTCAAGGATGTCATCTCCTCCGCCGGGATGTCCACCACGTCTTCTGCCCCGGCCACCACCATCATCAGCGATCTGAGATATTCCAGAAGCTCCCGCTGAAAGTAGCGAAGGTTGGCTCCCTGCTCCACGACCCCATGCAGGATTCGCAACGACTCGGCCACATCGCCCCGGAGCATGCTGGCTATGAAAACCTCCAGGGGCATCTCAGCCGATATGCCCAGCAACTCCCTTACGTGCCGAGGCTCGATACGGTTTCCATAGGAGACCATTAGCTGCTCCAGCAGGTTCTCGGCGTCCCGTAGGCTTCCGCCCGAGGCCCTTGAGATGAACCTCAACACCCACGGGTCCGGCTCCACGCCCTCGGCCTGGCAGATGGTCTCCAGCCGTCCCAGGGTCGCCTCCTGGGAGATGCGGCGAAAGTCGAACCTCTGGCACCGGGACACGATGGTCAGGGGCAGCTTGTGGGCCTCGGTGGTGGCCAGGATGAAGATGATGTGGGGGGGCGGTTCCTCCAGGGTCTTCAAGAGGGCGTTGAAGGCCGGGGTGGTCATCATGTGCACTTCATCGATGATGTAGATCTTGAACCGGGCTTCTGAGGGGGAGTAGTTGGCCCGCTCCCTCAGGTCCCGCACCTCGTCGATGCCACGATTGCTGGCGGCATCTATCTCGATCAGATCGAGGGCGCTGCCGCCGGTCACGGCCTGGCAGATGTGACAATCGTTGCACGGCTCGCCCCGTCCGTTCTTCAGGCAGTTGACCGCCTTGGCCAGGATCCTGGCAGTGCTGGTCTTGCCCGTGCCCCGGGGTCCGCAGAAGAGGTAGGCATGGGCCACCCGTTCCTGGGCCAGAGCGTTGAGCAGGGTCTGGGTGACGTGCTCCTGGCCGACGACATCGGCCAGGGTCTGGGGACGCCACTTACGGTAAAGGACCTCTGTAATCATGCCAGCTATCACCTAGTTTCGGAG
>JADFJI010000298.1 GCA_022566235.1 Chloroflexota bacterium | reverse complement strand
CTGTACACGCTCTCTTTGATGGCCCTGACCGCCAGGGGTGCGTTCTCACATATCTTGTTAGCGATGCCCTCTGCCGTGGCCATCACCTCCACCGCCGGCACCACCCGGTTCACCAGGCCGACCCGGTGGGCCTCCTGAGCGTCTATTCGCTGGCCCGTCAGAAGCATCTCCATGGCGATACACAGAGGAATGGCCCGGGGCAGCTTATCCACACCTCCACCCCCGGGAATTATCCCCCACCTCACCTCCTGGAGCCCGAACTGGGCATGCTCCGCCGCCACTCGTATGTCGCAGCTGAGGGCTATCTCGAGTCCCCCGGCCACACAAAACCCGTTGACGGCGGCTATCGCCGGGGTGCCGATCTCCAGCTCCCATATGTCTGGTGGCGCAGGCTTATTGTCTATGGAATATGCGCCGGCCCAGGCCTCGGGGCCGCTCGCAGCTACATCCTTCAGGTCATGGCCCGTGCAGAATGCCTTCTCCCCGGCGCCGGTGATGATGATGACCCATACGTCGGGGTCTTCGTCCAGGGCTAGCCACGTCTCGCCCAGTTGCGCCCAGTGGGCTAAGGTCAAGGCGTTCATCACCTCGGGACGGTTCAAGGTCACGTAGGCGATTCGCCCCCTCTTCTCCACTAATAGGTGCTGTTTGATATCCTCTGGCATCTCTCATCCTCCGGGCTTCTATCACAGAATAGCTCTCGATCTTTCTAATGACAGATCAAGAGCGCCCCCATTGTATCGAACGAGATCAACGCAGGCCGCCTGGAAAGAGAACCTTCAAATCGACCTGTTTCGAGGAAGGGGGTGGTGAAAACAGGTTTCAGGCCGTCTTCTCCTGCTCGAATCCGACATCAACGGGGTGGCCTTCGGAGGTCAGCAAGAGAGGCGGGTGTCTGCCAGCGATGACGTCGGCGTCGATCATGCACTTCACCACGTTGGGCCTTGAGGGGACCTCATACATGACGTCCATCAGGACATCCTCGAGGATTGTCCGTAGGCCCCGGGCCCCCGTCTTGTGGCCCATGGCTATGTTTGCCGCCTCTTCCAGGGCCCCCTCTTTGAAGCTCAGCTCAACACCATCCATAGCGAAGATCCGTTCATACTGTTTCACAAGAGCGTTCTTCGGCTCCGTCAGCACCCGGATGAGGCTATCCTGGTCCAGGGCGCACACCCCTACCAGAACGGGTAACCGGCCCACAAGCTCGGGTATCAGGCCGTACTTTAGCAGGTCCTGGGGCTGGACCTTGTTCAGCAGCTCCGCTGACTCCTTGGGGATTCGCTTGACACCAACCTTCGAGGTAAACCCCATGGCCACAGCATCTTTGTTCACCCGTTGCTCGATAGTCTCTTCCAGGCCGTCGAAAGCGCCACCGCAGATGAATAAAACGTTGCTGGTGTTTATCTGGAGGTACTCCTGATGCGGGTGCTTCCTTCCGCCCTGAGGCGGCACGTTGGCGACGCAGCCTTCGATGACCTTCAACAAGGCTTGCTGCACCCCTTCCCCGGACACGTCCCTGGTGATTGAGGGATTAGCGCTTTTACGGGATATCTTGTCTATCTCATCGATGTATATGATCCCACGCTCGGCCTTTGAGATGTCGTAGTCGGCCGATTGTATCAGCCGCAGCAGGATGTTCTCCACATCCTCGCCCACATACCCGGCCTCGGTCAGGGCCGTGGCGTCGGCAATGGCGAAAGGCACCTCAAGTATACGGGCCAGGGTCTGGGCCAGAAGGGTCTTGCCGCACCCGGTAGGCCCCAGAAGGAGAATGTTGGTCTTCTCCAGCTCGACCTCAACGTCGTCATTCGCTCTGTCGTTGATCCTCTTATAGTGGTTGTATACAGCGACGCTCAGGACCTTCTTGGCCCTGTCCTGTCCCACCACATACTCGCTCAGCTTTTTGTACAGCTCCTTAGGTTTGGGCAGGAACTCCATGGTAAAGGGCTTGTCGGGAGAAGATTGCTCCTCCTCTATAAGCTGCTGGCAAAAGACCACACAGTTGTCACAGATAAAGGTGTTGGCCTGTCCGGCTATGAGCCTCTTCACCTCAGGCTGAGACTTAGCGCAGAAGGAACAGGCATATCCCGTTGTGGAGTCTTTGGAATCGGGCATGAGGTATCCCTTTTGATTACTCGGGGCTGGACTCAGGCCGTCTTGCGGGCCTCGGCGTCTATATTCCGATCCTTGCCAAGCACCTCGTCGATTAGCCCGTATTCCTGGGCCTGCTGTGCGGTCAGGTAGAAGTCCCTGTCCGTGTCCTTGGCGATCTTATCGTATTTCTGTCCCGTGTCTTCCGCCAGAAGCTTACGGATCTTGTCCTGCAGTCGGACTATCTCCTTGGCCGCAATCTCGATATCCGTGGCCTGTCCCTGGGCCCCTCCCATGGGCTGGTGCATATGGACCGTGGCATTGGGCAGCGCGAACCGTTTGCCCTTTGTGCCTCCGGTTAGAAGCACCGTGCCCATGCTGGCGGTCATGCCGATACATATGGTAGATACATCGCATCGGATCAGCTTTATCGTGTCGTATACGGCCAGTCCCGCGCTGATCACCCCGCCTGGGGAGTTTATGTAAAGGCTGATATCTTTCTCCGGGTCCTCCCTCTCCAAATAAAGTAGCTGGGCCACGATAAGGTTGGACACGTGGTCGGTAATCGGCGTCCCCAGGAACACGATGCGTTCTTTGAGGAGGAGAGAATAGATGTCAAAAGCCCTATCCCCCCTCGCTCCGCTCTCTATGATCATGGGTATTATATTCTCAGGTCTCATTCTTAACCTCGCTCTTCTCATCGGTTTTGGTCTCGGCCTCGGGTGTGACCGCCTTCTCGGCCTTCTTCCCCGAGGCGACGTCCTTCAAAAATCCCAGGGCCTTCCTCATCAGGATCCTGTGTTCTACGGAAGACCGTAGATCATCCTCCTGAGGCTGGTCTTCGGCCTCGCCGCCCTGTTTCCGTGCCATCTCCTGGATGGCCTTGATCTCTTCCTTTATCTCATCTTGGTCCGGTTTTATCTCCTCCACTTCGGCAAGCCTGTGCAGAAGTAGAGAGGTGGTCACTCGCTTCTCCGCCACCTCTTTAAGGTCTTCTCTCAGTTCCTCTCCCGTCTTGCCGGTGGCCTTCAAGTAGTTTTCTAACTTGATACCGCGGACGGCCAGGGAGCGAGCTTCCTCCATTATCAGACGGTCTATCTCCCGCTCCCGTATGTTTGGCGGCGCCTCTATCTGAGCCAGGCCCTTCAACGCCTCTATCAACCGGTCCTCATATTCGCTTTCGGCCTCCGCC
>JADFJI010000014.1 GCA_022566235.1 Chloroflexota bacterium | reverse complement strand
GAGGGCAAGAAGTTCATCGAGACCTACTTCGGCAACTACCCCGGCATTCGCACCTATATCGACGCCACCAAGGAGGCGGTCAGAGCCCACGGCTACGTCGAGACGCTCCTGGGACGCAGGCGCTACATACCGGAGATACGCGCCAGCAACCGCATGGTGCGGGCAGCCGGCGAGCGCATGGCCATCAACATGCCCATCCAGGGCACCGCCGCCGACATCATCAAGATCGCCATGATTCGCATACAGGAGCGCATGGACGGCCTGGGCGTGCGCTCCAAGATGATCATACAGGTGCACGACGAGCTAATCTTCGAAGTGCCTCGGGACGAGCTGGAGCAGATGCGCGCCGTCATATCCGAGCTCATGCCCGCCGCAATGTCGCTGCGCGTCCCGCTGGACGTGGAGCTCAAGACCGGCGACACCTGGGGCGACATGGAGTAGTTTTCTTCCCATTTGGGGTTACGTTACTAACTTTTCTTTTTGTGAAACTGGAGCACTACATGAGCCGCGAGTACTTTAAGGGTGAACGAGAAGAGACCAGGAGCTATTCCCGCGCCGTCAAGATCAAGGGCGGCACTACCGTCTATCTGGCTGGTCATGGCGCTGTCGTGGACGCCGATGGCAACTCGCTTGCCGGCGACTTCACGGCCCAGGCCCACCGATGCTTCGAGCTATTGCGCGGGTTGATGTCCGATGTGGGAGGCGCGCTCGACGATATCGTCACGATGACCGTATTCATCGTCGACAGCCGGTACGGAGACGAGTTCGTTCAGATCCGCAGCGGGTATTTCAGTCGTGGATTTCCATGCAGCGCGCTTATCACGGTGCATTCGCTGGCCCGGCCGGAGATGCTGGTGGAGATAGACGTGTTCGCCGTGGCCTAGACCACTAGGCCGGCCCAGCTCTCCAGGAGCGCCCTGGGAAGCATCAAGCCCGGTGGCCCTATCATCGTTCCCACTGGCTCCGCATTCCGTCAGAATTCTCTATAGGCCGTGTTATCCTCATCCTTGAACCATTAGTCGGTCATACGTTCTCAAAAGGCACTCAAAGATGGTTCTTAACTGGCGAGTCATAACACAGCACAGCTGGACGGCCCTTCCAGGCACTGTAGCTCGAGAAGCACCGGGGCGCAGGTAAGGGTCTCCACTCTGCTCGGAATAGGGGGTTATACGTTCCACAGTGCAGGCACCCCCAGGTTTCAGGGTGCAGCCCCCCGTCCCGAGGTAGGTGGTTCTCCTTGACATAGGCAGACGGCGAGCATATGATAAATAGTCAATCTGCCCCCCCATTTACAGCTTTCTAATTAACAATTTAGGAAAGAGAGGTTCAGATGGACCTGATACTTGTGTCCATACTGAGCGTTCTTGGGGGCATTCTTTTAGGTGGACTAACCGGGTTCTTCATTCGATACCTGTTACTAGGCAAACGGCGAAGAGAGACCGATACGAAAGCCTCCGCGATCCTGACAGCAGCGGAGGCAAAGCGTAAAGAGGTGCTTCTAGAGGCCAAAGAGGAGGCCCTGAAAACACGCAACGCAGCCGAAGCAGAGTACCGTGAGCGCAGAAATGAGCTGAGAGGACAGGAACGTCGGTTCAACCAAAAAGAAGAGTCCCTCGAACGCAAGGTAGAAGCGCTAGAACAGAAGCAACTTAATCTTTCGGGAAAAGAGGAGAAGCTAGACGGCAAAATAGCCCAGGCAGAAGAGCTGAAGGAGCAACAGCTTCAGCAGCTCGAGACCACAGCCAACCTATCCTTGGAGGAGGCCAAAGAGCAGCTCATCAGTGAAGCTCAAGAGGGCATCCAAGGAGAGATAGACCGCCGCACCTATGAGTTGGAGCTGCGGATGAACGAGGAGGCGGAGGTCAAGGCCAGGAAGGCTATCGCCCTGGCCATCCAGCGCCTGACCAGTGATGTGGTCTCCGAGACTACCACTTCAGTAGTTCCCCTTCCCAGCGATGACATGAAGGGCCGGCTCATCGGCCGCGAGGGCCGGAATATCCGGGCCCTGGAGAGGGCCACAGGGGTAGACCTGATCATCGACGATACCCCCGAGGCCGTGACCCTGTCCACCTTCGACCCCGTCCGCCGGGAGATAGCCAGGGTCGCCGTTACCAAGCTGGTCAGCGATGGCCGAATTCACCCGGCTCGCATCGAGGACATAGTCGCCAAGTCCAAGATTGAGGTTGAGGAGAATATCAAGACGGCGGGCCAGGAAGCCATGTACGAGCTGGGCATAACCGGGTTTCACCCCGATCTGGTCAAGCTGGTAGGCCAGTTGAAGTACCGCTACAGCTACGGCCATAACATTCTAAGGCACTCTGTAGAAGTGGCCTTCCTTGCCGCCTTGATGGCCGGCGAGATCGGGGCCAACGTGGACATCACCAAAAAGGCCGCTCTGCTCCACGATATCGGCAAGGCCGTTACCCACGAGGTCCAGGGGGGACACGCTGAGATAGGAGCAGAGATCGCCCGGAAGTACAATATCAGGTCGGAGGTGGTTCAAGCCGTCGAGGAGCACCACAATGAAGACCGGATAAACGTTGAGGCCTTCCTGGTGGCCGCAGCCGATGCCATCAGTGGGGCCCGCCCAGGCGCCAGACGCGACAGCGTGGAACACTACGTCAAGAGGCTCCGGGCCCTGGAAGATGTTGCCACCAGCTACGATGGCGTGGAAAAGGCCTACGCTATTCAGGCAGGCCGTGAGATAAGAATCATGGTGAAACCCCAGCAGGTGGACGACATCGGTGCTGCCAGGATGGCCCGAGAGGTAGTCAAGAAAATCGAGAAAGAGCTTGTCTACCCCGGCGAGATCAAGGTAACCGTGGTCCGTGAGACCAGGGCGCTGGGAACAGCGCGTTAAGGCTTGGTCCCTCTGACCCCCAGCGCCCTCCAGGGGAGCACCCCAGGGTTAGCCGTTTAATGTTTAAGTAAGCGGCGACTACTTCGTATCAAAGGAGCGAAACACAAGACCAAAGTGCGAATATTGATGATCGGGGACATCGTAGGGAAGCCGGGTCGGAGAGCGATCCAGACCCTAGTCCCCAGTTTGCGAAACGAATACAAGATTGACCTGGTGATAGCCAATGCGGAGAACAGCGCAGGTGGGTTCGGGCTGACGCCAGACACCTCCAAGGAGCTGCTCGAGAGCGGGGTCGATGTTCTCACCACCGGCAACCACGTATGGGACAAGAAAGAGATCATCCCATACATGGATGGGCGTCTGCCTATCTTACGTCCCATCAACTTCGCTCCCGAGGTGCCTGGGAGCGGCTACCTGGTTTCCCACGATGTCCTGGTGGTCAACCTGATCGGACGGGTGTTCATGAAGACATGGGAGTGTCCCTTCAGGACTATGGACAAGCTTCTGAACACGGTTCCCGACAAGCCATCCATGATAGTGGTGGATTTCCACGGAGAAGCCACCTCAGAAAAGGGCGCCATGGGCTGGTACCTAGATGGCCGGGTCAGCGGCGTCTTCGGGACACACACCCACGTGGGAACCATCGATACCATGATCCTGCCCAAGGGCACCGCCTACGTGACCGATCTCGGAATGGTAGGCCCCCGGCTATCGATCATCGGGGACGAACCCCAGGGCGTTATCCAGCGGTTCCTTACCCAGATGCACCAACGGCTTTCCGTGGCCAAGGGGCCGGCCCGTTTCAGCTCCGTCATGGTGGACATCGATGAAAGCAGCGGCAAGGCTACATCCATCTGCCGCGTCGATAGAGAGCTGGACTAGGCCGTGGAAGTAGACCTGCACACCCATACCAGGGTCTCCGATGGCGTGCTGGAGCCGGAAGAGCTGGTGGCCCTGGCCGTAGAGAAGGGTGTTCGGTACCTGGGCATAACCGACCACGACGCCACCAATGGCCTGAGCCGGGCCATGAAGAAGGCACAGGAATACGACTCTCTGACCATCATACCCGGCGTGGAGCTCAGCACCGACGTTCCAAACGGCGAGGTCCACCTGCTGGGCTACCTGATGGACTACCATGACCCGGGATTCCAGCGTACCCTGGGCCAGTTTAGAAACGCCAGGGAAGGTCGAGGCCGTAAGATGGTGGAAAAGCTTTGCGCCATGGGCCTGGACATCGAATGGGACAGGGTGTTGGAGATCGCAGGAGACGGGGCGATAGGCAGACCCCATATCGCCCAGGCCCTGGTGGAAAAAGGGCACATAGCCAGTGTCAAAGAGGCCTTTAACAAATATATAGGCCGGCAGGGTCCGGCGTACGTAGAAAGGTCCAGGTTGACCCCCGTTGAGGCCGTGAAGCTCCTCGCCGAGGTAAACGGGCTTCCCGTCCTGGCTCATCCCGGCGACATCCAGAATATAGACGCCCTGCTGGGAGATATGAAGGATGCAGGGCTGGTGGGCATGGAGGTCTACTACGACCACTATCCTGAAGAGATGGTCAATTACCTGGCCGGCTGCGCCCGGCGGTTTGACCTGATCCCCTGCGGTGGCAGCGATTACCACGGCGAGGGCCTGGGGGCCCAGACCGACCTGGGTTCCGTGGACGTGCCCCTTGACTCGGTCCTGAAGCTCCTGGCCCTGGACAAGGAAAGAAAGGGCAAGGCAGCCCGGTCATGAGCCTGTCGGCGCAAGAGATCCAGAAGATCCTGCCTCACCGCTGGCCCTTCCTCCTGGTCGATAGGATAGAGGAATTGGAGCCGGGGGTAAGGGCCACGGGCCTGAAAAACGTCAGCATAAACGAGCCGTTCTTCCAGGGACACTTCCCAGGAAACCCGATCATGCCGGGGGTCCTCATAATCGAGGCCCTGGCCCAGGTGGGTTCAGTGGCCCTCCTGAGCATGGAGGAGAACAAGGGCAAGGTTGGCTTCTTCGCCGGAATAAAATCTTTCCGCTTCCGGAAACCCGTCAGGCCGGGGGACGTGCTGAGGCTGGAGGTCAGGCTCAGCAGAATCCGGGGGTCCATCGGTAAGGGAATGGCAAAGGCCGAGGTCGATGGTACCACCGTCGCCGAGGGTGAGCTCACCTTCGCCCTCGTCGATATGGAAGAGCTGGACGCCGATTAGGAGAAGCGATCTCCCGACCCCCTACCCAATCCTCATCCCATTCTCCACAGCTTTCCAACTGATGGGACGCCTCCTGGCCAACCCGTCGCCTGGAGAGATACCGCTCCCTTAACACGCCAACCCATGCAGTGCTCTCTTCATCCAAAGACGGAGACCCTTCTCACCTGCGGCAGATGCGAGAAGCCCATCTGCCCCAAGTGCCTGGTACACACCCTCGTGGGGGCCCGGTGCAAGAAGTGCGCCAACGTTCGGCCGGACCCGATACACCAGGTCTCGGCTCCCTACTACCTTAGGGCTCTGGCCGCGGGTGTGGGCCTGGCCTTCGGGGGAGGCATAGCCTGGGCCGTACTGCGGGGCGTGCCTTTCATCTCCTTCTTCATCTCGATAGGAGTGGGGATAGGCATTGGCGAAGGGATATCCAGGGCGGTCAACCGTAAAGGGGGTCGGGGGCTTCAGATAATCGCGGCGGGCAGCGTGGTGGGCAGCTTCATCCTGGGGAAGGTATTTCGAGCGGTGTTCTTCTTTGACCTATCGGGGCAGAATATCTGGCGATACGTATTCTCCTTCGATGCGTTTCTGGCGCTATTCCTCATCGTCGGGGTGATGTACGCTGTCGGCCGGCTGCGGTGATCTTAGAGCGTCATATCCGGCAAGTGCCGGTCGCGGTTGTGGGACAGGTCAGGCCGATGATACAATTGCCCCTGCTTTCCGGCTGGCATCCCTGCCCAAGCGGTCAGACGCGGGCCGGAGGTGAGTCCTGGCTGGGTATCGATGATAACCTGAACAGGGCGTGAGGGTCCAAGGGCCGCTGGAGGGCCGAGGAGTAGCCCCGCAACACCGTAACATGAGCACCGAGTTCCTGAATTGGCAAGACCCGAGGCGACAAGGCAAGTTAGAGTAACATCCCTCGTTGCTGCAGTTTCAGCAGGCGTCGTGCTGGCGCCCCTCAACTCGACGATGCTGGCTGTGGCCCTCAGCCCCATCAGCGAAGAGTTCGATATCTCCACCGGGTGGACTACCTGGCTCATCGCCGCCTATCTCATCGTCATGGCCGTGGGCCAGCCCATATCGGGCCGCATGGGAGACATGTATGGCCGGAGACGACTGTTCATCTGGGGACTGGTCTACTTTGCCGCCGCATCGGCCCTGGCCATGGTCTCCTGGAACTTCCCCAGCCTCGTTTTCTTCAGGGTCCAGCAGGCTATAGGCGCCGCCATGTTCATGTCGAACGGCATCGCCGCCCTGCGAAGCTCCCTGCCCCAGGAATCCAGGGGCCGCGCCTTCGGCCTCATGGGAGGAATCATAGCCATGAGCGCGGGGATAGGGCCGCCCCTGGGAGGAGTCCTGGTGGACGGCATAGGCTGGCGGGCCCTGTTCGCCGTAAACCTGCCGGTGGTCCTGCTGGCCCTGGCCCTTTCCCTCAGATATCTTCCCAAAGACCTCCCCGGCCGGTCACGCCAGCCCCTGGACGTCCTCGGGGCCGGGGCCCTGGCCACGGGCCTGCTGGCGCTGATGATAGCGGCCACCTCGCTGGGCAGAGAGGGCGCAGGTGATCCGTTATTCTGGAGCATGACCCTGGTCTTCTGCGCCTCGGCGGCCTTCTTCCTCTGGTGGGAAGGTCATTACTCTTCCCCCCTCATCTCGCTGGCGATGTTCCGTCGGCGCTCCTATGCCGCTGGAGCCTCCACCATATTTCTCTCCAACATGGCCATGTACGCCCTCTTCATCATGGTTCCCCTGTTCGTTCAAGACCTGAAGGGGGACAGCCCGACCCGCTCCGGCCTGGCCCTGATCTCCCTTGCTCTCTTCGCAATCCTGCTGTCACCCCTCTCGGGATATGTTGCCGATAGGGTAGGCCGGAACCTGCCCGCGGTGGTCGGCGCGGTGCTTCTCACCCTAGGGGCCATTTCCATCACCATCTGGGACACCAACAGCGGCATGCTATACATGGTGTTCAGCCTCGGTCTCTTCGGCGTCGGTCTGGGGGTGATGCAGACCCCGGTACAGACCGCGGCCATCGAGTCCTGCCCCCCGGAGATGGCCGGGGCTGCCTCCGGAACATACGCCACCGCCCGCTACCTGGGGGCCATCGTGGCCACAGGGCTGGTGGGAGCCTTCCTGGCTGGCGGCGACCTGACCGAAATCAGCATGTTCCGAAACCTGACCATAGTCCTGGCCGTCGCCGCCGGCCTTACCATTGTCAGCACCATCAACATCCACCGGTGGATAGAGGCCCCTGGTGGGGCAAAGAAAGAGGTCAGCCGGCAGGTGAGCTAGCCTCGTTCCGGCCTCCAACCGAGAGGCCATCAGATTTGATGCCAGGTTTATACTGTTCCCGACCTGTGTGAGCGCCCAACAGCCGAGTAATGCTCCCGGGAGGAAGGTCACTATGAGCGAAGCCCGAGTGCTGGAAGCGGTAGACGACAGGCGTAAGGAGTTGATCGAGTTCGCTCAGAAACTGGTCTCCATACCCTCTGAGAATCCCCCCGGCGGCGAGAAGGAGGTTGTGGCAGCCATAACCCCCGTCATAGATCGGTACTCCCTGGGCGAGACCCGGGTTGTTGGACGGGATACATCGAGGCCCAACATCTTAACCACCATGAAGGGCAACGGAGAGGGGAAACGGCTCCTCTACAACGGCCACACCGACGTAGTGCCCGTGGGCCAGGAAGAGCGTTCCCACTGGAAGACCGACCCGTTCGGGGCCGAGATCATCGATGGAGAGCTGTACGGGCGCGGGTCCGCCGATATGAAAGGGCCCATCGCCTCCATGCTGTACGGGGCCATCGCCCTGAAGGAGGCAGGGGCATCCTTTACCGGCGACCTGGTCCTGGCCTTCACCGCAGATGAGGAGAACGGCGGATACTACGGCGCCCAATACGTTTCGGAGGAGGGCCTGGCAGGAGCAGACGTCTGCCTCATCGGCGAGCCCTCCGGCATGAAGTCGGGATTTGACTATCTGGCCACGGCCTGTCGGGGCGCCACCTGCTTCAAGCTGGTGGTGAGAGGCACCCAGATGCACAGCAGCCAGTCCGACATACGAAACGCCGTGAACGCCGGCCTCAAGCTGTGTAAGGTGCTGTACAGGATGTCGGAGGAGCTTGAGATTCGCCACGAGCCCCATCCCCTCTACCCCCAGGGCGTAACCATCAACCTGGGAGAGACCCTGAGCGGTGGGCTTGAGTATTGCATTATACCCGGATACGCCGAGGCAAAAAACGACATCCGGGTCCTCCCCGGCATGTCTAAAGAACCGGTGATGAAGGACCTGAACGACTTCCTGGATAAGCTTCGAAGAGAGGACCCTCAGCTCGACGTGGAGCTGGTGCTGGACGATGGCCAGGGCTGGGTGGAAGGTGCTGAGATACCCGCCGACCATCCTATGGTCACCACCCTTGCCGGTGCCACCTCCACCGTGTTGGGCTTCAGCCCCGTAACCGGGGGATTTACCGGCGGGACAGATGCGAAGCACTTCGTATCCGTCGCCAACACGCCCACCATCTCCGCCTTCGGCCCGGGCCTCCTCAGTCTGGCCCACGGCCCCAACGAGCGGGTGCCCGTAGAAGACCTGATAAAGGGGGCCAAGATCTATGCTCTGGCCGCCCTTCGCTACCTTCAGTAACCCACATCGCCGCAGAAAACCTGCACACGGGCTATCCAGGGCCTCCAGGCCCGGCCCTGCTATCTGAAGCTGGGCATCACATCCCGGGCGAAGGTGCGCATCATGGCGATGAAGCCGTCGATGTCCTCGGCCCAGCACCTCAGTCCCAGGGCCTCCACCCCCGCCTTCTGATACGTCTCCACCACCCTGGATACCGTGGCTGCCGATCCGATAAGCGACTCCTTCATCGCCTCCTCGAAAGAGTGTCTCTCGATCTCCAGGCTCGCTCGGGCCTTCTGCTGGGCCACCGAGTCCTCTGCCAGGTACATGGGCACGTAGCCCACAGTCTGGAACGCCACCTCTTCCCGGCCGTAGTCCCGGGCCATCTCCCTGATCATGCGGCCCCCCCGGGCCAGAAGCCCGGCGTTGCCCTCGGGCACCCAGCCGTGACACAGCCTGGCAATCCTGCGAAGGGCCGGCTCATAGAGCCCGGGCTGACCTGTTTTGCGATTGAACATGATACCGCCTCCATACAGGATCGGTATCGGGGGCACCTTGGGGAAATAAGCAGCGTTCTCGAAACTTACGGTATCGCCCTGATAGCTGACATTCCCTCCCTTGAAGACTGATGTCAGCACCTCCAGATACTCGTCTGTGAGGGCGTTCTTGTCCTCGTATGGGATCTCCATTACCTGAAAGTCCTTGCGATAGTCCCCGATACCCACCCCCAGGAGAAGCCGTCCCTTGGAGAGGGCCTGGAGGGTCATCGCCTGTCGGGCCAGGACCCGGGGGTCCCTCAGGGGCAGCACCAGGATGGCCGTGCCCAGCTTTACCCTTTCGGTGAAGCCGGCGACATAGGTGAGGGTGCTCAAGGACTCGTAGAAGTGGGGCTCCATGCCCTGGCACTGCTCGATCAGGCCCGAGCTCCGATGGACGTACCAGTCCGTATCATAGGTGACGTGATCGTGGACCCACACCGAGTCGAACCCCAGCTCCTCGGCCTCCAGGGCTACCCTACGGATGTTGTCTACGCCGGCCAGTGCCCCGGAGTGGGGCAGCTTGATTCCGAATTCCATAAATCCTCACCCTCCCTCCACAGGTTCGATTCCATGGGGATAGGCCCTCCTGAGAGCAATCTAATTTTTCACGAAAAGCTTTCGCTCGACACCGCCGGTGAGGGTCTCGCACCCGTCCTCAGTGACCAGGATCGTATCGCTGCAGTTGATGGCCCCAACCCCCGGGACCCGTACCCCGGGAATGAGGTGGAAGGTCATCCCAACCTGAAAGGGCCTCTTCTCCCCTCTGGTGATGCTGATTATATGCCCCTCGCCCCAGTCGGGCGCAAAGGCGATGCCGATGGAGTAAGCGGTCCTCCGCTCCAGCTTTGCGCCCAGGTCAGCCCCGTCCAGGCTCTCCTTCACCATCTCGAATACATCGCCTGTGGGAACCCCGGGCCTGATGTTGTCCTTGGCCATCTGCAAGGTCGCCGTAACCACCTCCATGCCCCTGGCCATGACCTCAGGCGGATCTCCCAGGTAGACCTGTCTCATCAGGGAGGCGTGGTAGCGGTTGATGCATCCCGGCACCTCGAAAAAGACCACCTCGTTTTGCTCCAGGGTCCTGCGATACCAGGTGGCGTGGCTCATGGTGGACCGGATGCCCGAGGCGACGAAGATGGGCAGGCCGGTGTACTCGCTGCCCGCCTTGATCTGGGCCCTGTGCATCTCGGCGGCGACGTCGTTCTCCGTAACCCCAACCCTGGCCGCTTCTATTCCCGCCAGGGTAGCCACCTCGGCCGCCCTGGCCGCCTGCCTGATGTAGTCGATCTCCTGAGGCGACTTGATCATCCGGCCCTGCTCCACCAGCCCCGAGCAATCGACAAAGCTGGCTTCAGGCATCGCCGCCACGAGGCGGAGATAGTCCCGAGTCGTCAGGAAGTAGGAGTCGTACTCCAGGCCCAAGGTCTTGCTCCCCAGGCCCAGGTCCACCAGGGCGTCCCGGGTCTTGGCGATCCAGTCATCGCTGTCCTCATAGGGGCGCCGGTCCTCGATCCAGCTCAGCTCCCGCATGTTGGCATCCTCGATGCGCCGGGTGACGGCGACCGGCTCCCGGTCCAGGAGAACGATGATGGTCTGCCACCAGTAGTAGCCGGGGGTCTGGTACCCGGATAGGTAGTACAGGTTTTCCGGGGTGGTAACCAGCATAGCGTCGACCCCCTTCTCTTCCATCCGGGAGCGCAGAGCATCCAGGCGCTGCTGGTACTCCTCCAGGGAGAAGTACTGGTACGTGGGCTTTTTCATTGCTGTCTCCTCATCGCTGGGAGCTACTTGCTGAACAGCTTGCGCTCCACATTGCCGGTGATGGCCTCGCACCCGGTCTCCGTGACCAGGACGGTCTCGCTCATCCCCACAGAGGTCAGTCCAGGCAGGAACACAGAGGGGATCACGTGGAAGGTCATCCCAGCCCGGAGCTCCCGTTGCTCCCCTTCCGTCATGCTGATGATGTGGCCTTCGCCCCAGTCGGGCGCAAAGGCGATGCCGATGGAGTAGGCGGCCCGGTGATTAAGTGTAACCCCTATGCCTCCGTCGTCGATGACCCTCTTGCAGAGCATGTGGGCATCATGGGCCGTGACCCCGGGCCTTATGAACTTGATCATCTCCTCCAGGGCATCAGTCATCACTCCGGCAGCCTTTAACATTCGGGCCGAGGGATCGCCCAGGTAGACGTTCCTGATCTGCGAGGCGTGATACCGGTTGATGCAGCCGGGTATCTCCAGAAATACCGTGTCCCCCGCCTTGATAACGCCACGATACCAGGTCACGTGGGCCAGAAAAGACCTCTCCCCCGCAGTAATGAATATCGGCAGGCCCGTGTACTCGCTCCCTGCCCTGATCTGGGCCGAGTGAATGGCCGCCGCCACCTCGTTCTCACTGACTCCCACCCTGCTGGCCTCGATACCCGCCTTCACCCCCGCTTCGGCGGCCCGGGCCGCCTGTCTTATGTACTCGATCTCCTGAGCCGACTTTATCACCCGTCCCTCTTCCACCAGCATCGAGCAGTCCACGAAGGTGGCATCAGGGAGCATCCCTTCCAGCTTCTCCAGGTCGTAGACGGTGAGGAACCAGGACTTCTTCTCTACACCGATGCGCTTTGAGCCCATCCCCAGGTCCGCCAGCACGTCCCGGGTCTTCGCCACCCAGTCCTCGGAATCACCATAGGGCCTCCGTTCCTCCACCCACGTCAGGTGCTCCGCGTTGCTATCCTCCAGCAGCCGGGTGACGAACACAGGCTCCCGGTCCATGAGCACCACCAGGGTCTGGTACCAGTAGTACCCGGGGGTCTGGTACCCCGTCATGTAGTACAGGTTCTCCGGGGTGTGGATCAGCATCACATCCACCCCACGCTCCGCCATTCGGGTGCGCAGGGCATCCAGCCGCTGCTGGTACTCCTCCAGGGTGAAATACTGCCATGTGGCTTTTTTCATGAGGGCCTCCTTGCTAAGAACGACCTATATCGAGTTTAATTGGCGATTCTTACTTCGACTCTTCAATTCTCAATTTCCCGTCTGTACCTACGAACATCTGCACCCCCTTCTCGCCTTTGAAAGCATGCCAGACTGCATACCCAACGGGATAAAAAACTGCGAATCCAGGCAGTGGAAGTCCTGCAACAAACCAGGTTGCTGCCCACTTCCCGCTAAATCTTTTCGGTTTGCGCATTTCCACAAAGTAACGCTGATGCCTAACTACAAGAAACCCTTTTTTCGCGTACCTAAGCACGGCTTGTTCCAGTTCGTGGGTCTCGAACTGCGTAGGGTTTGCGGGAGCTATTTCAATTAGCTCATTACAGCGGGGGCATTTTCCGCTCTCAAAGGCCGAACCTAGAACAGCGCCACAGAAGGGGCAGAATCGAACGGCGACTTGCTCCGTAGGTTCCCTTCCTGATTTGCGGCGCAATAACCTTTGAACGGCTCCGGTAGCACTTTCCTTAAGCCCTTTCTTCTGTGAGTCACCTTCTGACTTCGTTCCTCTTCCCATTTCCCCTCCCCAGATTCTTCCCCCGATAAATCGGGGTCAGAATGACATGGTATTTTGGGTAAATCGAAGCTCACTTCGTGAAAAGTTTTCTTTCCACATTCGGGGTGAGGGACTCGCAGCCCGACTCGGTAACCAAGATTGTCTCGCTGACCCCCACGGAGGTCAGCCCCGGGATGAACACCAGGGGTATCAGGTGAAAAGTCATTCCGGCCCGAAGCTCCCGATGCTCCCCCTCCGTCATGCTGATGATGTACCCCTCCCCCCAGTCCGGGGCAAAGGCGAGCCCGATGGAGTAGGCGGACCGGTGGTCCATGGTGACCCCCAGGCCCGCATCATCGATGATCTTCTTGCAGAACATGTGGGCGTCATGAGCCGTGACCCCGGGCTTTATGTAGGCGATGGTCTCCTCCAGGGCCTTGACCATCGCATCCGTGGCCCTGGTCATCACATCGGGCGGGTCTCCCACGTAGACGTTTCTCATCAGGGCGACATGGTAGCGATTTATACAACCGGGTATCTCCATAAAGACCGTGTCTCCGGCCTTGACATCGCTACGATACCAAGTGGCGTGGCCTAGGGAAGACCTGGCCCCGGCCGTCACAAAGCAGGGCAGCCCCGTGTACTCACTACCGGCCCTGATCTGGGCGCTGTGGACCGCAGCCGCAATCTCATTCTCATTGGTGCCTGCTCTGACAGCCTCTATTCCGGCATTGAGCCCCGCCTCGGCGGCCCGGGCCGCCTGTCTCATGTACTCCAGCTCCGCAGGCGACTTGATCATCCGCCCCTCTTCCACCAGCATCGAGCAGTCCACGAAGGTGGCATCGGGGAGCATCCCTCCCAGCTTCTCCAGGTCGTAGACGGTGAGGAACCAGGACTTCTTCTCTATGCCGATGCGCTTTGAGCCCATCCCCAGGTCCACCAGCACGTCCCGGGTCTTCGCCACCCAGTCCTCCGAGTCCCCATAGGGCCTCCGCTCCTCCACCCACGTCAGGTGCTCCGCATTGCTGTCCTCCAGCAGCCGGGTGACGAACACCGGCTCCCGGTCCATGGGCACCACCAACGTCTGGTACCAGTAGTACCCGGGGGTCTGGTAACCTGTCAGGTAGTACAAGTTCTCCGGAGTGTGGATCAGCATCACATCCAATCCCTTCTCCACCATACGTCTCCTCAGGACCTCTAACCTCTGCTGGTACTCCTCCAGCGAAAAGTATTGCCAGGTAGCTTTCCTCACCGACCTATCCTTTCTAACCTGAACTCCCCATTTTCAACTCTCACTGAGGCAACTCTCATCCCTAATCACCCTCGGCGCTGATGATATGCCCATTGCACTTAGCATTCAAACCATTCCCGACCATGTCAGCGATGTACGATCAGTGCCGATTCGATGCCGAAAGGCTCGGAGTTAAAGATAGCGCTGAATCCGTTTTTATCAACATAGCCACGGTCCGTAGTCCTATTCATGGCCTGCGGCGATCTTCGGAATGATTGTGTATTGTGGCTGAAACGGTCCGCGTGACTATGTCGGCGACTTGGGTGCTCCGACTCTCTCTTAGTGCCCATTTGGAAAGTACCCGACTGTTTTCACTACCGTTTACAGCAAGTTCCATTCCTATTGTCTGCCTTCGATGGGAATGATTCATATCTTTCTAGTTGCCGTTGCGCTGACAATTGGCAATTCGGGAATGTCTGGTTGTCCAAGGAAATGTCCAGTACCTTGCCATGGAATTGACTAAGTCAACTCATTCCGACGGCTGAATCTATGGAGCCGCCTTGACTTAGCGGTTTCCGAGCAGGAAACTGGGGCCATTCACTACAGGGAGAGATGCGGAGCATGGCAAATTACAAGTTCATCTCGGCTGATTCTCACGTTCAGGAGCCGACGTCCCTTTATGAGGATCGGGTTCCTGCGGAATACCGACACCGAACGCCTCACATCGAGGAGCGGAACGGCGCCACCTACCTGGTCAGAGAGGGTAAGAGGGACCGGCGACTCGACCTCGCGGCATCGAGGATAACCGAGGAGGACATGGACCGCGAGTTCCGCCGCGATGAGTCCGGGGGCCGAGATATATCCACCAGACTGTCCGACCAAGAGAGGGACGGAATAAGAGGGGAGGTCATCTATCCCAATCAGGGCCTCTCTCTGTTTTCCTCCCCTGACCCCGGATATCAGATGGCTGTTTCCAAGGCGTACAACGATTGGATGATGGAGCTGTTCGGACCCCATCCCGACCGATTTGCTCCCGCCGCCATCGTGCCCGTGGCCGATGTCCCTGCGGCCGTAGATGAAGTGCGCAGGGTGCATAAGATGGGCTATCGAGTCATCAGCGTGCCCGTGGCCATGAACGATCAGCCCTATATCCTTCCCCTGTACGAGCCCCTCTGGTCTACGGTCGAGGATGCCGGCCTCGTGCTCAGCCTGCATACCCTTACTGGCAGTGAAGACATCTACCCCGACAACATGGGAGAGGAGAGTATCGGCGGATTCCTGTCGTACATGGTGTTGGGCATGGCCCAGGGCCAAAGCCCGGTCTGCATGCTCATCAGCTCCGGCATACTGGAGCGTCATCCCGGCCTGAACTTCACGGTAGTGGAAAGCGGTGCCGGCTGGCTGGCCTGGTTGCTTTACGCCTTGGATGAACAGGCCGCGAAGAAGCATATGTGGACCCGCCCGATACTGGAGATGAATCCCAGCGAGTATTTCAAGCGCCAGGGTCACGTCACCTTCAGCGATGATCCCCCCGCCTTGAGGCTGCGGGACATCACCGGCGACGATACCCTCCTCTGGGGCAGCGACTACCCACACGACGAAGGCACCTTCCCTCACTCTCATGAGGTTGTCGACAGAATCTTCGAGGGCGTTCCCGAGGAGGCCACCCGGAAGATCCTCTACGAAAACTCGGCCACCCTATACGGTTTCCCCGCTAGCTAGAGGGACAGCCTGTGAAATTCAACCTTATAT
>JADFJI010000297.1 GCA_022566235.1 Chloroflexota bacterium | reverse complement strand
GTTAAAGGCGTCTTCAAAGATACTGCTCTCTATACAGTTACCGGACTGTACAATCTTCCCCCATTCCGTGCCTTCCATCATACGAACGACCTTGGAGTACTGTTCTTTCTTTTTGATTAGCCCGGCTTCTTCCAAGAAGTCGTTAACGGTGTCGATGTTGTCTGGACAGAAGTTGTGGGAAGCCGCAATGATCCTGTAGAGCATTAGAACAAGTAAATCCTGTTCGGTGAGAGGCTGATCGAAGACGCTGGTGTCGTACTTGTCGAGAAGAACAGCAAGCAGCTCGCGCATCTCGCCGCCTTCGCCGAGAACCCCTTCCTCGGCCAGTATCTCCATGCCGGGATGCAGGACATCGTGCGGGCCCACAACGAGTTCATCGAATGCGCCGCGCGGTTCGACGCCGAATGCTGCCCGGATCCACGCCGGTTCCCCAAACATGTGCTGCTGGGAGACGTGGCGGCCCTGCCCACGGCCTGAAGGGTGAGGGCGGAGAAGAGGAAGGGTAACAAGCCTCCTATGATCAGGCCGATGAGTATGGACGGGGCTCGCACATCTATGACGTCTATGTCCACAACCTGGGCATAGGCGGCCATGAGGGCGAGGGCGGTGAGGACGGCTGAGCCGATGGCGAACCCCTTTCCGGTGGCGGCGGTGGTGTTGCCCAATGAGTCCAGGGCGTCGGTCCTCTCTCGCACCTCGGGTGGAAGGTGGGCCTGCTCGGCGATGCCTCCGGCGTTATCGGCCACGGGGCCATAGGCGTCGGTGGCGAGGGTGATGCCCAGGGTGGAGAGCATTCCGACGGCGGCCAGGGCGATGCCGTACAGCCCGGCAAGCCAGTTGGCCAGCCATATCGCCACTACTATGGCAACAATCGGGACCAGGGTGCTGAGCATGCCCAGCCCCATGCCGCCGATTATCACTGTGCCCGGGCCCGTCAGGGCCTGGCGGGAGAGCCAGCGGGTTGGGAGGTATTCGTATGAGGTGAAGACCTCTGTTGCGGTGCCGATGACCTGTCCCGTCACCAGGCCTACGACTACTACCCAGAAGAGGTTGAAATCCATGTCCATTACAGATATGGCTATGCCAGTGCCTATCAGGACCATCCCGCCGGCGGAGAAAATACCGGTCCGGAGGGCCCAGAGAAGGCGGCTCATGCTGGCGTCCTCGCCGATGCGCACCAGGAAGGTTCCCAGGATGGAGGAGAAGATGCCTATAGCGGCTATGAGCAGCGGGAGCACGAAGGCCTTGTCGTCGAAGTCGGTGGGCTTATCCGCGGCAAAGATGGTCGCTGCGGCTGCCAGGGAGATGGTGGCGATGAGGGAGCCTACGTAGGACTCGAACAGGTCGGCCCCCATGCCGGCGACGTCTCCCACATTATCGCCTACGTTGTCGGCGATAGTGGCGGGGTTGCGGGGGTCGTCCTCGGGGATGCCGGCCTCCACTTTACCAACCAGGTCCGCCCCAACATCGGCGGCCTTGGTGTAGATGCCTCCGCCGACACGGGCGAAGAGGGCGACGGAGGATGCGCCAAAGCTGAAACCAGCAACTACGAAGGGGTCTTTGAAGACCCAGTAGAGGGCGGTCACGCCAATGAGCCCTACCCCCACCACCGTGATGCCCATGACTGAGCCGCTCGAGAAGGCCACCCGGAGAGCGGGGCTGAGGCCTCGCTGGGCCTGGGCGGTAGTCCTTACGTTTGCTCTAATGGCCACCGACATGCCGATGAGGCCCGTCAGGCCGGAGGCCACGGCCCCGGCCAGGTAGGATATGGCGGTGGCGGGCAGAGTCCGGTCAACGCCGTCTATCCGGTTCAGGACATCGGCATCTATGAATATCCACAGTACGGCGAAGATGATCAGGGCGAAGGCGGAGAGGACGGCGTATTCCCGTTTCAGGAAGGCCATGGAGCCCTCCTGAATTGCCGCTGCGATCTGCTTCATGGTTTCGTTGCCCTGGTCCTGGCGAAGGATGTACCTGATTAGGGCCAGGACGAAAAGCAGTGCGACGCCCCCTGCGATGAAACTGATGATAATTGCTTCCATCCGGTGATAACTCCTGAAGTGCCCGTCTCAAAAACCCTCGCCCCTTACTTTCCAGTCCTTCCCGCAAGGAAAGGAGGAAAGATGGGCATCCTGGCTGCTCGGGATTTGAGATAGGGTGAAATTGAAAGGGAACTACGTCGGCTGGGATTGTATAAGAGTCGGGGAGACGAGGTCAAGGGCGGCCAGCGTGGCTTTACTCAGCCGGCTTTGTCCTCAAGGGCCTTCTGGAGGCGGCGCATCTGGGACTCAAGCGCGCTTTGACGACGGGCCACCGTCAGGTCTCCCCTGGTCCTTTCGAGAACGCCCCGGACCATATCGGTGGTGCGCCTTAGGCCCGCGGTTATCCCATCGGGGAAGTCGATGGTGGTGAGGGAGGTGTACATGGCGTCCATGTAGTCGAGGACCTCCTCGCACCGGCCCACGTCCCCCTTGCGAAGGGTGTCCAGCAGGTGCCGCCTCATCTCCCCCACCGCCTCGCCCATCCCATTGAGGTAGGCGGGGTAGCCGACGCCCAGGTCATCGGGATCGGGGAGCGGGGCGCCCGAGGCCAGGGCCAGGGTGATGGCGGCCTCGGCGTGCTCCTTTTGGGCACTGTGGACGAAACCGGCGTGATACACGTCGGGATGGTCTTTTAGGGCGCTTCCGGCTTCGGCTATGAGGGCTCGGGCCCGCTCAATGAGCCGGCGCGCTTCATCGAACTCGCCCCTATGGGTAGCTCTAATGGAGTTGGCACAGTGCCTGATGGCATCTCGGGAGGCGGGAAGCCCGGCTTCTCTGGCCTGGTGCTTCGCCGAGAGATGGGTCCTGATCTTTTCGACTATGGAGTCCAGGTTGGAGGTGGGGCTTTTCTGAGAGGGAGGGCGTCCCCTGGATGACCGGCGGCCCGCCTGCAGCCGTTCTCTTATCTGTTCCTGTCGCTGGCTGTTCAGCCTCCACCGGGTCTTGCCCCGAGGCAGTGTCCCGAAGAGCTCCCGGATGACGTTTCGGACGTACTGCTGGCTCACGCCAAATTCCTGGGCTATCTTACTGGGGGTCATTCTAGTTCTTCTTGGCATATGATGTTCCTGTCCTCTGGTTACGGGTCAACGTAGGCTCTGATGCGAAGCGATTCTGGATACCAGGTCTTGGGCCGCCACTTCCATGTCCGGGGCCGACAGCACGGCGCTGATGACGCACACGGCATCGGCCCCGGCGTCTATGACCGGACCGACGTTATCGAGGTTGATGCCACCGATGGCCACCACCGGCACCGAGACGGCCTCG
>JADFJI010000296.1 GCA_022566235.1 Chloroflexota bacterium | reverse complement strand
ACTGGGCAGGTTTCCACGGGAGCGAGCCCAACTGCTTCCGGTCCTCCATGCCGTCCAGGAGGAAACGCGCTGGATACCCGCCTGGGCCATGGAAGAGGTCTCGGCCTATCTGAAGGTGCCCGCGAGCGAGGTGCACGGTGTGGCTTCCTCATTTCCTGAGTTGAGGCTGAAAGCGCCGGGCAAGCATATACTCCGGGTCTGCACCGGGCTCTCCTGCTACTTGAATGGGGCCGTTCCGGTGCTGGAAGGCCTGGAGAAATCATTGGGTATCGAGGCCGGAGGGACCACCCCAGACGGCATCTTCACACTGGAGGAGGCCCCCTGCCTCTTCGTATGCCCCGCAGCCCCCGCCGTCGAGTGGGACGGCGTCTGCTCGGGCCGCATGACCCCCGATAGGGCGGTAGCCCTTGCGCAGGCCGTTACCGATGGGAAGAGAGGCCCCAGTTGAACTACCCGGGGCTCGTGGCCAGGGCCGAAGAAGCCTCTAGGGCCCGCTTCCCCAGGGTGCTGGTCCAGGTGGGAGGTTGCACCCGGTCCGTTGGGGCCGGCGTCGTCTTCGATTCGCTGCTGGCTGAAGTGACAAAGCGAGGCCTTGCAGTAACAGTGGCAGTGGCGGGATGCGACGGGGCCTGTTTTCAGGCGCCTGTGGTCCTGGTGCAGACCAGCGAAAGCGAGACTTTCCGCCTCACCCAGGTAGAACCTACGGATGTAGGCAGCATAGTGGACGATTGGCTGACCACTTCACCTCACGAGAGCCAGGACTGGAAAGGTACGGCGGCCCTTTGGCCTCCGGCGGACGGACCGTCCGGTTTCTGGGCCGGCCAGACCCGGCTGGTCCTGGACAACACTGGCCGCATCGCCTCCCTTGACCCGGATGATTATGTATCCGGGGGCGGCTATTCCGCCCTCCATCGGGTCATCTCCTCCATATCTCCCGAGGAGGTGATCGACCTCGTTCTGGAGGCAGACCTGAGGGGTCGGGGCGGGGCCTACTTCCCCGCGGCCCGCAAATGGCAGGGGGCCCGGGCCACAGGCCGGAGCCCCAGATATCTCCTGGTCAACGCCGAGGAGGGGGAGCCGGGGATCTACAAGGACCGCCACCTCATGGAGGGAGACCCTTTCCGACTGCTGGAGGGGATCGCCATCGCCGCCTACGCTATCGGGGCTGAAACGGTTTATCTGTACATAAACGGCGAGGCCAATCTCTCCGCCAGCCGCATGGCCCGTGCCCTTGATAGGGCAAAGGCCGACGGCCTGGTGGGCAGCAAGGTACTAGACAGCGGTTTTGGCTTCGATATCGAGATTCGCAGGGGGGCCGGGGGCTATGTCCTGGGGGAGGAAAGCGCCCTGATGAACAGCATCGAGGGCCAGAGGAACGTGCCCCGGACCCGCCCCCCCTTCCCCGTGGAATCGGGCCTGTGGGGAAGGCCCACCGTCATAAACAACGTGGAGACCCTGTGCAACCTGCCCATGATGCTGGCCGAAGCCTGTCCTGAGCCTGGTCGAAGGGGCGACTTCAAGTACGCGCAGGTGGGCAGCGACACCGCCAGAGGCACCAAGATAATATCCTTGAGCGGCCGGGTCCAGAGGCCCGGGCTGGTAGAGGTGGCCATGGGCTCCACCATAAGGGAGATCGTTTACGACATCGGAGGGGGGCCGCCGGAAGGCCATGAAGTCATCGGTGTCGTGGCCGGGGGCCCTTCGGGCGGGCTGCTCAACGCCGACATGTCCCAAGGTCGGGACATGCTGGACGTCGCCATAGGCCCCGGGATGTTGGACCCTGCCGGAGCGGTGCTTGGTTCCGGGGGCATCACCGTCCTGGACGATACCGTCTCGCCGGTGGAGGTAGTGCGACGGCTGGCGGCCTACAACGCCGAAGAGTCCTGCAGCAAGTGTACCCCCTGCCGCGAGGGGACCAAGCGTATGCTGGACATCCTGGACGGCCTCGTCGAGGGTCGAGGCAAAGCCTCAGACCTGGAGGCCCTTGAGTATATGAGCGACATCGTGGGCCTCGGGTCCCTGTGCGGCCTGGGGCAGATGGCCGGGGGCCCCATCAAGAGCGGCCTGAAGCACTTCAAGGAGCACTTCACACGGGCCGCGGGATAGCTCCTCGTTAGCTTGAGAAGGGAAAGGAGCCCATGACCACTGAGGAAAAACAGGCCTACCTGGAGAAGATGCGCCGGGACCGTGGCTACATCGTAGACATGCACAAGATCATGGTGAGCGCCGACTTCGACTGGGTGAAGGCTTATGACCCCTTCGTTCAGGCCACCTACACCAAACAGCGCTTGCTGGACCGTAAGACCAAGGAGCTGATCCAGGTGTCGGTGGAAACGGCCCTCAGGGCGGAGGTGGACCAGATACGGGACCACATACGGGTCGCCATACAGCATGGCGCCAGCCCCCGGGAAGTGCTGGAGGCCATGGAGTGCGTGGTCATGCCCATGGGTATGCTGGCCTTTCGCCGAGGCCTCCAGGCGTGGGCCGCCGAAACGGGGCTGGAGCCTATGGAGCACGGAGCGCCTAATGGCTAATCTTTGCTCTGCGGTCGTGCCATCGATCTTTCGCCAGGTACTCCGTCAAACTCAATAGGAACCTTAGGGTGAGCGGAAAAGGATTCGTTAAGATCACTCATCTTGAGGCTATCTGCCCCAAGTAGATCGAAAGACTAGGTGGAAACCAAGTACGCCTACGCCCCCCACAACATGAAGCTACCCAATCAGAGTAATTGCTTCATTTCCCACAGCAAACTGACGGACTACCTCCTATCCTCATCACATCCCTACGGACGCCATAAGGCAGTTTTCTTCAAGAAGTTTGGCTTTTCAGCGGATTCTCCTGACATTCTTGCTGCCGCAGTATTACGGCATGCTCAACATAATGAGGTACACAGCGTGCAAGACACGCCCTTTGGAACGCGATACACTGTAGAAGGCATATTGGACGCTCCCGATGGGCGGTCGCCAGTTATACGTATAGTTTGGTTCATAGATACCGGTAGCAACGTGCCTCGCTTGGTGACTGTGTATCCTCTAGAGAAGAGACCTGGATGATGAAAGAGTTGGATAGCATCGCCCTTGCAGTAGATTTGCCCGAGTATAGGCTCAAAAAGGGCGATGTTGGCACAGTAGTATTGGTCCACGGAGCCGGGGGGTACGAAGTTGAATTCATGACCCTGGACGGCGAGACCCTCACTGTAGCATCCCTATCTCCTGACCAG
Organism: Chloroflexota bacterium; assembly: GCA_022566235.1. Lineage (GTDB taxonomy): Bacteria > Chloroflexota > Dehalococcoidia > Plut-88900 > Plut-88900 > JACZVB01. The sequence goes on along the minus strand of JADFJI010000296.1, from coordinate 96 downwards.
GTGCGCCCCATCGGACGTCGAGAGATCGCTCAGGCAAGGGCACTGTAAAGTTAGTAGGTGTGTGCGCGAAGCTGATGATGAGACTAAGCGGTTATC
>JADFJI010000295.1 GCA_022566235.1 Chloroflexota bacterium | reverse complement strand
GGCAGCGTCAGGAAGCAGCCGGTGGTCCGGGACGGGCAAATAGCGATTGCGGATATCATGCAGGCCACCGTGTCGGCGGACCATCGAGTGGTCAACGGGGCCGAGGCCGCCCAGTTTCTTAACGAGATAAAGGGGTTCCTCCAAAAACCCGCCAGCCTCCTGGTCTGAAGTCAATGACTCTCTCCATAGGCATTGATATCGGCGGGACCTTTACAGACGTGGTATCCATGGATGCCGAGTCGGGCCAGCTCCAATACACCAAGGTGAGCTCGACTCCCCCGGAGCTGGTCAAGGGATTCATTCAGGGTATTGACCGGGTCCTGGCGCTGGCCTCGGGTTCCTACGGTGAGATATCCCGAATAGTCCACGGCACCACCATCGGCACCAACGCCATCCTGGAGGCCAAAGGGGCTGCCCTGGGCCTCCTGGTAACCCAGGGGTTCGAAGACGTCCTAACCATAGGCCGCCAGAAGCGGTCCGATATGTACGATGTCTTCATCGAAGCCGAGACTCCCACCTTCCTGACCCCAAGACGCAGGATTGTGGGGATCAGGGAGCGGGTCTTTCCCGACGGCACAGTCGATGTCCCCCTGGACGAGGGCCAGGTGGCCCGGGCCGTAGATTCCCTGGTCGAGGACCACGGGGTGGAGGCGATCGCCGTGTGCTACCTCTTCTCCTTTGCCGGCCCGGCCCACGAGGAGCGCACCCGAGAGATCATTACCCTTCGCCATCCACAGCTTCACGTATCCATCTCCTCCCAGCTGGACCCCAGGTTCAGGGAGTATGAGCGTCTGTGCCTGACCGCCTTCGACGCCTATCTCAGCCCCGTGGTCCGGAAGTACATCCAGCAGGTACGTTCGGAGCTAGATAGGAACGGGGCAAAAGTCAGGCTGCACATCATGCACTCTCGGGGCGGCGTCACCAGCGATGAGACCATCCTGAACAACACCGTCTCCACGGTGCTATCGGGCCCCGCGGCCGGGGTTGTGGGTGGGGTCTTCGCCAGCAGGCTCTCCGGCCTGACCGATCTGATAACCCTGGACATGGGTGGAACCAGCTGCGACATCTCCCTGGTAGAGAAGGGAAAGCCGGTGCTGTCCAGCGAAGGGAAGATCGCCAAATACCCGTTGCGCCAGCCGATGCTGGACATCAACACCATAGGGGCAGGGGGCGGGAGCATCGCATGGCTAGACGGAAGCGGCTCTCTTCGGGTGGGGCCTCAGAGTGCTGGGGCAGTCCCGGGCCCAGCATGCTATGACACAGGCGGGACAGAGCCCACCGTCACCGACGCCAGCCTGGCCCTAGGGTACCTGGACCCCGATTTCTTCTCCGGCGGCTCTATGAAGCTGTCATCTGCTCGGGGAGAAGAGGCCATCCGGAGGCGGCTCTGCGGGCCCCTGGGCATGGACCTGTTCACTGCGGCCCAGGGCATTCACACCATAGTCAACAATCACATGGCCGACGAACTGCGGCTGGTCTCCGTGGTCAGGGGCTACGATCCCCGCAACTTCACCCTGGTCGCGATGGGTGGCGCCGGCCCCGTCCACGCTGGACGCCTGGCACAGCAGGCCAACATCAGAAAGGTGCTGGTGCCCAGGAGTCCGGGGGTCCTCTCTGCCTTTGGGCTGCTGGTAGCCAACCTGGAGCACGAGAGGGCCCGGACATATAGGGTCCAGGCGGTCAAGGCCGACCTGGACCATCTGGGGACGGCGTTTGCCGATCTGGAGGCCGCCTGCCAGGAGCAGATGGACCGAGACATGATGCCGGGGCAGGAGGTGTCGGTATCGCGCTCCGTGGAGATGCGTTACCAGGGCCAGTCCTACGAGTTGCAGCTTCCCTTCCCACCAGGCCCCGTCGACAATGAGGCCCTGGGCCAGGTCATGGAGGAGTTCCACGCGCTGCATCAGCGGGTTTACGGCCACCGGGATTCGGACCATCTGGTGGAGATCGTCACCCTCAGGGTCATACTCTCGCAGACGCCGCCCAAGGTCTGGGCCCCTCCCGAGGGACGGGCCGGGAAGGCCGATCCGGGGGACGCCCAAAAGAGTGTCCGCAAGGCCTACTTCCTCGAGGCGGGAGGACTGGTGGACACCCCGATATTCGCCAGGGAGGCCCTATCCCCGGGCATGGAGATCGTAGGCCCCGCCATCGTGGAGCAGGAGGACACCACCACCGTCGTGTACCCGGGCCACACGGCCTCGGTGGACAGGTTCGGAAACATCCTGATGGATATCACGGCCTGAGTGTAACCACGACGGCATGCTATAATCCCCCTCGCAGGAGGATAGGCCAGTGCCCAGCACGTCTTTCGACACCTTCGTCAACGCCCATACCCACAGCCACTCCATCCCCCTGAAGGGGACCAGCGGGTCGGCGCCCTTCGAGGTCTGGCTCTCCTACCGGCTTGCGGTTCGGATAGGCGGGCTGACCCCGGAGCAGCAGGTGGCCTGCGCCCTGGCCGTGGGACTGGAGAATCTGGAGGCCGGCAACGCAGGGATAATAGACCACCTTTATTCACCCCTGACTCCCGAGAGCGTGTACGGCGTCGCCGAGGCCTACGAGTCCCTGGGGGTGAGGGCCTGGGTCTTTCCCAACGTCGATGACCTACCCGTGGCCCTTTACTCAAAGAGATACTATCCCGATTATCCCAAGGCCATCCCCGACGACGAGCTGCCGCAGGAGGCCAGGGACCTCATCGAGCCCGCTCCCTTCCAGCCCAGGCTGGAGGCGGCCAAGAAACTGATCAAAGAATGGCGGGGGAACCGGGTCCAGATGGGTCTGGCCCTGGGGAATCCCGTCTGGTGCTCCGATGAGCTTCTGGAGGCCGCGGTGGATGTCCTCAAGGAGCTGGATGTGCCCCTTGAGATCCATGCCGAGGAGTCCCCCGTTCAGAGGGAGGTCTCTCTGGCCCAGTGGGGGATGAGCGGCATACAACGGCTGGACAGTTACGGACTGCTGTCTCCCAGAACCCTGGTGGCCCACTGCGTCCAGGCCAGCGAGGAAGACGTTGCCATCCTTGGTAAGCGGGGAGTCTCCGTCTCCCACAACCCGTTGAGCAATCTCAAGCTCCACAACGGAATTGGTCCCATAGGCCGGATGCTGAAGGCCGGGGTCAATGTGACCCTGGGCAGCGACGGCCCCAACTCCGGAGACATGCAGAGCCTCTTCCCAGTTATGCGCATGGTGGCCTCCCTGGCCCGGCTAAACGGGATCCAAGAGGTGAACGACAATATAGAGGAGCAGGTGGTGAAGCTGGCCTCCTCCCACGGGCGCGGACTCTGGTTTCCGGCGGCGATGGCCGAGGACCGGGTGGAGTACGCCC
>JADFJI010000294.1 GCA_022566235.1 Chloroflexota bacterium | reverse complement strand
ATTGGTCCTGTTTATCCGTCCATCTACGAGAGGTCTTCCCATAAGTCTGGCCCCTGCGAACTGCGGGCTCGACTGCCTGAGTCCTAAGGGCGACATAGGCCCCGCTATACACTGGATTGGAGAGGATCTTGGCTATGGTAGAAGGCGGCCAGCGTAGCTTGCCGCTGGGAGAAGGGATGGCGGCCTCCGTTAAGAGCCGGGAAATGCGCCGTATGGAAACTCCTTCCAGTGCCATCTGCCAAATGCGCCCTGCAACTGGAAAGGTGCTGGGGGCAGACTCGAATCGACGGCCATTCCACCTGTACCCGTAGGCTGCGTGGGATGTGGTAGGTAGACCACGCAGGCGGGCCCGGTCCCTGAGGCCATCCCTGGCTCCCTGCTGGGCCCGGTGGACCTGCTTCTCCTTGGACCAGGCCGACAGGAACTCCATCACCTCTCCCATGTCACCCTCGGGCACCTGGCCGTGCCTACACCGGATGATAACCCCCTGCTCCTCGCACAGCGCCCTGAGCAATAGGCGGTGGGCCGGTTTGGAGGGCCCCCTATCGGGGTCGTACATGAATACGGCCTGGACCATCCGGGACCTTATAAGGTCCTTAAGCCGCTCCATAGCAGGGCTGTTCCAGACGGAGAGGGAGTGCCAGTCGGTACCCAGTACGTAGTCATCGGGTACCTGAAAGCCCTCTTCAGCAGCTATCTTCAGCGCTTCCTTTATCTGAGTCTCGGGACTGATCTCCCTCTGGTCGTCGGTGGAGACCCTCCACCAGACCGCTCCAACATTGGTCCTACCGGCCTCGGTATCCGACATTGAGATTCTCATGGTCATCAACGCCCCCCTAGCTTCTTACAGAGGTTACAGCGACCCCTGATATAGTGAAGTAACAGGTATTCCTCCAGCAATGACCCAACCTTCTCTGTACGGTCTTTGAGTTGCCTGTGGGTATCCACCATCTTTCGAACTGATTCCATGCTCTTCATAGCGACCAACAGTTTGGAAAACTTCTCCTTAGCATCTTCTCCCACGTTCATGGCCAGGGTGCGATTCATTCTTCGGTCCTGAAGCTCTTTGCCTTGCTGAACCAGATCTATTGGTTGCGGCTTCTCGCCCAGAGCCTCTGTTACCAACATCTCCCTGACATAGGATGGCAGGGCTGTAGTGAGTACCCGCTCCTGGTGGTCAGCCTGGGCCTTGATTGGCGCCTTAAAGATCTTCCCAGCCTCTGATGCGATATCCCGGTTTAGATGGGCCCTAGCCAGGAGCTCGTCAAGGAGGCGTTGCCTCCAGTCTCGGAGAGCGAGCCATAGCGGGTCTCTTTTGAGGTGCTGTTTAAGGGCCTCCCACAGGAGGGTCGAATGGGCAGAAAGGTCGACCCCAGTGGGCAAACCGTCACTTGTGAGGATTCGGACACTGAAACCTGCCTCCAGTCCACCCCCGAGGATAACGTCGAGGACCTGGGGAGAAGCGAGATCAATCTCGTCAGCCTGATCTTTTCCCCCGCCGACTATCTCCCCAAGCCCAAACTCAAGGCCACCCAACCCGTAGCCCAACCGAGGCACTCTGATGACACCCTCCAGCTGTTGCAGCAGCCGGAGTAGGTCCTGCTGGTGATTGTGGAACGCCTCCCGGAGCTGGTCGCGCTGCACAAGCTCGAAGCGGTGGTGCTGCCGCGCCCTTTCGATGCTGTCTGAAATGACCTGTTTGGCCCTGCGGTTGGCTTCGGCCAGCTGGTCCAGGGTCTTACCGCCCTCGTACTCCTCGAGCCATTGGCGGGATAGGGCCATTCCTATTTTTCTTCCCCGTGGCATATTGCCCTCTTAACCCCTTGACACGTTATACGGATACTAAGCAAGCCTATTATAGACTTATATACATATTTGTACAACCCTCCTAAGAAGTTAATGACACCTAAGTACTTATACCTCATTTTGCTAGAATATATTTGTGGGCAACAAACCTTCGGAAGATGTTCGATTGACTATTCGAGCGACCAGTGACCGGGCTGCTTGGGACCGGCTCTTTGGTTGGTTGACAGCGCCCATACAACAAGAGCCGAAGACTGATAGCACATCACACTTAACCAAGGATGTACAGGGCACAGAACCAGATGTGGAGGAGCGTGAACACAGGCCGAAAAAGAGCCCTGGGGAGACCAATCTAGATTAACGATTGAGCGTTCGTTCCCCGTTCCATCAGGCACGGAAAGGGAACGGTAAACCGTTCCGTCAGGTATGCAAGCGATATTAGAAAGGAGACGTTAGGGAAATGGTAGAAGAATCTTTTGGACAACGCATCACAAGAGAGCTCCTGAAGGATATGGAAGAGGAATATCTCAGGCGACACTCGTTCTCTCAATTTCCACCAAAGGATGAGATTAAGATTCCTCTCGATCAGTCGGTAGCTGCTCTGGTTCTCCACCCATCGGTCGTTTTGATCCTGGGTCATCGTGGCATGGGGAAGACGGCTCTGGCTTGCCGGATCCAGGAGTTGATGAAGGATAAGGCGCCTGTCTACGCCGTGGGCCTGCCACACAAGGCCAGACGCCTTCTCCCCGACTGGTACGGCCTCGCCGCCCATCCGTTGGAGGTCCCACCCAACGCCATCATCTACATCCCCGAGTCCTACAGGATGTTTCATGCCAGGGACACCCAATCCGCCCAGGGACGATTGGTCGGAGACCTGGTCAACCTGTCTCGCCATAGGCGACATACCCTCATCTTTGACGTGCAGAACCCGGCCCATCTTGACAGGAACATCATCTCCGAGGCCGATGTAATTTTTGTGAAAGAGCCGGGACCCTTCACCCAGGGATTCGACCGGCCACAACTAAGGCCTATCATGGACTCAGCCCGGGCTGCATTTGCGGGAGTGGGGCCATTGCGTAAGAAGCGGGCAATCTGGGTGGTTGTACCTGCCCAGGGGATCCAGGGCAGGCTCATGGAGAATCAAAGGCCATCATTCTGGACCGATGCATTGAGTCGTGTATTCAGTGAGTCCAGCCTGCACTCTTCCGTCCAGGGAGAGGTCAGTGAAGGTCCGGGTCCGAGATTAAAACTGAAACCTCGGGCCATGCGAAAGGGAAAGAGAACTGAGGCTCATATTAGGCAGGATAAAGCCAAGCAACTCAGAGCCGCCGGTTATTCCTATCAAGAGATCGGGAAAATCCTGGGGGTGAGTAAGAGCCATGCATTCCGGCTTGTTAACTCCTAAGGCACGTCCCTTCCTAGAGGCCTATTCCAATTTAGGAAGGAGCAGTGCCTATCTGCACCCTGAATGATCAGCTTATCCTATCCATATACTTGGTGCCGGGGCCTAGGGGAGAGAATGGTGCACCAGGCCAATGG
>JADFJI010000013.1 GCA_022566235.1 Chloroflexota bacterium | reverse complement strand
CATCATCGATAAATGTCTCAATGGCGACGCCGGGGCCTTTGGCTTGCTCGTGGACAAATACAAAGCTTGTATCTACGCGCTTGCGTATTCCAAGCTCGGTAACTTCCACAATTGCCTCCACTTTTGAAGAGGTGAATCCATCTGCATCCAACCCCAACACAATCAACCAGGGCGAGTTAGCAGAATGGGACTGGGTGCTGCAGAACAACACGGCGCCAGCGGCGACTTACTTCTTCCGCATGGTCAAGGCCGGCGGCGCCCCCCTGGACTCCTACGTCCGCTTCCCCCAGATAACCACTCCCCCGCCCCTCATCCTTACTCAAGAGGACTATCGCTGGCATGGGAATGACGACGACTTAGAACCGGGCCAGGCTATTGCTCCCGAGAACAGCGCTATAGCCATCTTCTCCACGGGACTGGTACTCCGTTTACGGATGAATATAGAGGTGGAAGGCGTTGATCTGTCCCAAGGGGCACAGGCCTTCAAGCTCCAATTCGCTACCTCCACCTCAGGCCCCTGGACCGATGTCGGCGCCATAGGATCTGGTGCGGCCTGGGCCGGATTCGACAACCCCGATCCCGACGACGGGGATGAGATAGATGGAGACCTGTTATCAACCACGGATGTAAGGGAATCTTATGAGGAGGAGAACCCCTCGGCCATCAACCCCGGCTCTATAGAGGTGGGAGAGTTGGGCGAGTGGGACTGGGTCGTATTCGACAACGATACGGAACTCGACACTATCTACTTCTTCCGTATGGTCAAGGCCGACGGGACGCCCCTGGATTCCTACACCCGATTCCCGCAGATAACCGTTCCCGCTGCTCTGGACATAACCCAGCAGGACTATCGTTGGTATGGAAACCTGGCGAATGCAGACCCCGTCATTGTCCTGGCACCAGAAAACACTGAACTGGCCGGCGCAACGCCCCTCTCAGTGTTCAGGATTCGCATGAACCTGACCATCGATGGCAGGGCCATGCCAGCCGGGTCCCAGGCCTTCAAGCTTCAATACGCTACAAGCACCTCAGGCCCCTGGACCGACGTCGGCGCCATAGGTTCCGGTGAGACCTGGCGGGGTTTCAACAACGGCGGCGTCGCCGACGGCGCTGACATTACCGCCCTGCGTCTGGCGGCCTCAGATGTGCTGGAAACCTACGAGGAGAGAAACCCATCGGCCCCTAATACCAATACTGTAAACCCGGGCCAGCAGGCCGAGTGGGACTGGGTCGTCCAGAATAACGTCGCCTCCCCCGGCACATACTTCTTCCGCATGGTGACAAGTGACGGCTCACCCCTGGATGAATACACCAATTATCCTGAGATCAACGCCGTAATGCCGCCTCTTACCCAGCAGGACTACCGCTGGTATCAGAACGAGAACGATGTGAATCCCAACTCGCCACTCGCGGGCGAAAACGCCGGTTTCGCCACCGCGGCGCCGGGAGCGATCTATCGTATTCGTATGAACGTGGAGGTGACGGGCGTTGCATTGCCGTTGGGCGCCCTGGCCTTCAAGCTCCAGTACTCCACCGACACCTCGGGCCCCTGGACCGATGTGGGGAACATCAACTCCTCGGGCCTCTGGCGAGGGTTCAACAACTCCTCCCCCACTGACGAGGATCCCATATCCCTTCGCCTCGCCTCCTCAGACGTAGGGGAGAGCTATGAGGAGGCGAACCCGTCCCGGGTCAACAGGAATGCCATAGCCGTCGGTAGCCGGGGCGAGTGGGACTGGGTGGTCCAGAACAACGGCGCCCTGGGCGACACCACCTACTTCTTCCGCATGGTGCAGGCCGACAGCACTCCACTGAACGCCTACACTAACTTCCCGACCCTCAGCACCATTCTGCCTGCCATCGCCTCCGATGATTTCGAGTCCGGGGGCGCGTCAGGAGGAAGCGGATGGCTCGGCCCCTGGAACTTCGATGGTGACGCCAAGGTCGAACAAAAGGATGAACCCCACCAGGGAAGCTTCCACCTGCGCCTTAAACGGACCAACGGTCATGCAGATCGCGACCTTGACCTCTTTGGCAAGAACTCTGTGCGAGTACAGTTCTGGGCCAAGGCTGATAAATTTAGCTCCGGCGACACCGCTACTCTCTCCGCTAGCACCGATGGTATAACTTATGAGATTGTAGAGACCTGGACCATCAGCGATTCAGACGGGGAGTATCACTTCTTTGATATCGAGCTGCCGGCCTCCTCCTACTCCAGCACATCGTTCATAGCCTTTGATAGTAATATGTCAGATAAAAAGGCCAAGTTCTTCATCGATGAATTGATTGTAATAGGGGATTGATAACCCCCGGGTAATAGTGCGATGCCGAAGATGAAAAACCAACTGGGAGTAACACTGGTAGAGGTAGCCGTGACCCTGGCGGTCATGGGACTGATCATAGGACCTTCGCTGCTAATTCTCAGGGACTTCTTTGCCATCCCAACCCGGGCCTCCATCTCCGTATCTCTTCTACAGAAGACCCGCCAGGCGACAGGGGTAATAGCCAACGACATCAGAAACGCCACGTCCTTCACACCCGGCACCGGCGCCGATTACGGCACCTTCGTTTGGACAGACCTCACCGACACTCCGTCGACCGATCATGTGGTGCGCTACTTCTATTCCGCCGAGGACAAGACCCTGGTAAGGGAGCAGACCATCAACATTCAGGACCCTGAGGCCACTGTCGTGACCCGTAACATAGAGAACCAAAATGACATCTCCATCAAAGAGGTCAGTGGCCTCATAACCATATCTGCAACATCCACCATCGGGGCATCGCTAAGCGAACCCGTAATCCGCACCAGCGTCCTGAAGGCCCACCTGAGACTGCTTAATCCCTCCACCCAGCCCACCCCACCACCACACCGTATTGCTTGGGACGACTTCGAGACGGGCGACTTCACCGGAGGCAATGGCTGGCTGGATGACTGGTTCCCGCAAGGAGGCGTCTTGATAGACCTTTCAGGGAACCCGTTTGAAGGGACCTTCCACATGAGGCTAGGGCAGAGCCCGGCCTCGGTGGACCGATCAGCGGACCTCTCAGACCAGGTCGGTGTCCGGCTTCAGTTCCAGGCCAAGGTCATCGGGTTCGACACCCTGGACACGGCGCAGTTGCTAATCAGCACTGACGGCGGGACTACCTTTACAACCGTCAGGACATGGGTGGAGGTCGAAGACGATAACATCTATCGCTTCGAGGACATAGACCTGACTTTATTCCCCATGACCGCCGATTTCCTGATCGCCTTCACCACCAACCTTTCGACAAACCTGGGCTTTCTATTCGTGGACGACCTGAAGATGATCAGGACATGGTCGGGTTAGTAAGAAAAGAGATCTGACTTATGGGCTTATTGACCATATTACATCGCATCTGGAACAAGGCAGGGAAGGGCCAGGGAGGCCAGGTCCTGCTGCCTATACTGATAGTAATGACCGTCGCTCCCCTGGCAACCATCGGCTTTCTGAGGTTCACCAACGCCTCCTCCGAAAGCGCCTCAAATGATAGAGATTTTACCTCTAATCGGTTCGCCGCGGAGGCCGGCATAAACAACGTCATAACCGACCTGTTCGCGGGGGCCGATGCCCTGTCCCCCTCCTATCCCCTCCCAACCCTCACCCTGAACAACGAATTCGTGTCCATCGTCATCAACGCCCCAGACCCCGAGATCCAACCTCCCGGACTGTATCAATACCACGATCCCGGGGTAAACTTTGGCCTGAGCACCCTGGCTAGCCAGACCCATTACTTCGTACAGTTCGATGGTATCCGGCCCTCCAGAAGCATCCGGGTCAACTGGACATTCAGTCCAATCAGGCAGCGGTGGCAGATCAAGCTGTATGAGGGGGAGGGCCCCCCCGGCGCCCCCGCCCCCACGACCATTGCGGAGGACAACTTCGAGACCGAAGACTTCATCGGCGGCACCGGCTGGAACGACCCCTGGCTGGTTCAGGGTGATGCCAGTATCGTTTCCACCGGCGCTCCGCGCGAAGGCGCCTTCCATGCGCAGCTAAGTAGTGATACTGGTCAGATTGCCCGGGCCCTCGACCTGACGGGCCAGACCGATGTAAGGCTCCAGTTCTGGGCCAAGGCCAGCTCCTTCGACCCGGGAGAGACAGCGACCTGTTCCGTCAGCCCCGACAACGTAAACTTCACCGTGGTAAGGCTCTGGATAGATGGCGAAGACGACGACGTGTACAGGTTCGAGGACATAGACCTCTCGGGCTTCCCCATGGGCAATGATTTCTGGATACGGTGCAACTCCAACATGTCGGGGCCGGGAGACCTTTTCTTCATCGATGACCTGAAGGTGGTAAGCCAGGTAGTGCCCACACCCCTGGCCGAGGCCAGGGGTAAAAAAGGCCCCGGGGAGCTGTTCGTCGATGTGTCTCTAATCACAGGCGGGGTCTACACCATCGACTTCTTCAACGACTCGGGCACAGATTTTGTCACCGGCCCTTTCGCAATAACGGGCGATGCAGGCGCCACCTGGATATTTGCCGAGGCCCATAAAGACTACTTAGTGGCGTCTACAGCCGGGGCAGCCACCCTCGAGGCCTACCTCAGACAGATACCGGGGCCCACCACGCCCGACACGAGACAGAAGGTCTTCGTCCAGTCCTGGAGAGAACCTTAGTACCTTCTATCAGGCCTCTGCACCCCAGGCGCAACACCTCGGCGTGGAACTCGCTTTGTCCTGGTTGATTAGGTGGCTGATACTTCCCTCCTACACCTTCCCCGTCACGGCCCCCGGACCCTAACAGGCTAAAGCAAAGCCTTGACTTCGCAGTCATTTGCCCTTAAGTTACCTGTGCCTACCGAGGTCAGACACAACAGTCTGCTATGGAACTAACCGTCAACCATACCTTTGCGCATCGCTACGACGGTTCGGTAGCGGGCCAGCCACCCTTTGTTTTATAACCCATTACTCCATGCAGGCGCTGCTGTGGACGCAGCACACACGGCTAGGCCCCAGGGCCGCGTGCTACTCTCGGAACTACTATCTATGGATAAGGGAGCCGCCCCAGGAATGCAATATCATCGGTTTAGCCAGCTCAATGCATGGCCTTCCAGTGCAAGAAACTGTCCGACCAGCAGCTAGCAACAAAGGACGAACATCATGAACCCAACAGGGGAACAAAAAGCATTCTTAAAAAAGACCCAGGTAGCCGTTCTCGCCACGGTGGACCGCCGCGGCCAACCCCACGCGGTGCCCATGTGGTGCCTGTACGAAGACGGTGAGTTCATCATGAGCACGGGGCCCGGGTCACAGAAATACAAGAACATCGAAAACAACCAGAACGTGGTCCTGGTCTTCGACCAGAGAGAGCTACCCTACTACGCCGTGATGGTTCACGGCACCGCCGAGATGGAGGTGGTGAAATCCGACCGCGTGATCCGCATGATTGCCGAAGCCTATCTCGGCAAAGAAGGGACTGAAAAGTACTTCAGCAGGCGGTCTGGGGGAGATTTGGCAGTCATCCGCGTGAAGCCCCGAAAGTTCATCGAGTACCGCGGTATTAGCGGACGCAGCTAGGTCTGGGTGGAGAAAGGGCATGGACCTGGTCCTTCTGGGAGGAAACGTATTGACCATGGACGGCCTGGGCCGTAGCGCGGAGGCCGTGGCCGTAGAGGCGGGCAAGATCCGGGCCGTAGGCCCCAGCGCCGAGCTCGCCAAAATGGTCGGGCCCGAGACCAGGGTAGTCCACATGATGGGCCGCACTCTTATACCCGGGTTCTCCGATGCCCACAACCACTTTAACCTGACGGTCTTCGACCCCGTCTCGGTGGACTGCCGGGTCCCTCCTCACGAGAGCATCAAAGGTATCCAGGAGGCCATCGCCGCAGCAGCCAGTGACACCCTGAGGGGACGCTGGATATGGGGCTCGGGTTTCGACGGAAGCCTGGTAAGAGAGAACCGCAATCTCACTAGGCGTGACCTGGATGAAGCGGCACCGAACAACCCGGTGTGCATCGTGGACATCTCCGTTCACAGCTGCTACGCGAACTCCCTCGCCCTCAGTCTGGCCGGCATCGATAAGGATACTCCGGATCCCCACTGCGGCCAGATACTGAAAGGATCAGATGGAGAGCCTACCGGCGAGCTGTGGGAAAACGCCCTGAATTCGGTGCACAGCCTGTGCTTTGAGGGTCACCTGGACCAGTATGGAGACCAGGCCGCCGATTTCGTATATCGCAACTGCATGAGGCACCTGGCCTGTGGCATAACCAGCGTAGGCGACGCCCTGGTGATGCCTCGGGCCTCCGCCATGTACCGCAAGGCCGATGAGCAGGGCAAGCTGCCCATAGCCCTGCGCCAGCTGTTGGGAGGCCAGCAGTTCTTTGCTCCGCCCTCCCAGGCGTCAAGGGGTGAGATCAGCAGCGAAGACGTGTCTGACAGGCTCAGATGCGGCACCCTGAAGATTTTCATGGACCCCGTTTTCCCCAGCTCCGCCCAGATCAAGTGCCACCCCGACGGCCGAGAGGAGCAGGTCGGAGCCCGATACTACACCCAGGAAGAATCGGACCAGCTGGTGCTGGCCGCTCATCAGAGAGGGATGCAGGTGGCCATTCACTGCCTGGGCACCTGGAGCATTCAGCAAGCGCTCGACTCCTTCGAAAAGGCCTCGCGGGAGCACCCACGGCAGGAACCCAGGTTTCGCATCGAGCACTTTACCCTTCCTACACCTTCTCAACTTGAAAGGGCCAAATCCCTGGGGGTTATCGCCTCGGTCCAGCCTATTTTCATCTATACCTGGGCCGATACACAGCAGGAGAAGGCTAGAGAGTTGGGCCGGGACTGGGGAATCGAGGCCTACAAGAGCATGCTCGACCAGGGGCTCGTTGTGGCCGCAGGCTCCGATAATCCCTGCGCTCCTCTGGAGCCTCTCCTGGGAATCTATGCGGCAGTGACCAGACGATGCCGCCGCACCGGTGAGCCGGTAGCCCCGGAGGAGGCCGTCACTCCCCTGGAGGCCCTGCGAATGTATACCATCAACTCGGCCAGGGCCCTGCTTCGGGATGGAGAAACCGGCTCTATCGAGGTGGGTAAGCGGGCCGACCTGGCCCTCTTGAGCCACGACCCCACCACCTGCAACCCCGACTTTATCCGGGACATCCAGGTGGAACAGACCTACGTAGACGGCCAGCTCCTGTATCAGCACCATTAGCCGTGTAAAGAGACATTCAACCCTAAGCCCTCGATCACGACGGTAATCGAACCACATGATAGGAGGTGCCCACCATGGCCGAAGGCCAGGAATACGACATCATCATCATAGGGGCCGGCCACAACGGCCTGACTACAGCCGGGTACCTGGCCAAAGAGGGGCTGAAGGTGCTGGTGGTTGAGCGCAGGGACCTGGTCGGCGGGGCCTGCGTGACCGAGGAGCTGTTTCCCGGGTTCAAGTTCTCTACCGCCTCCATGTTCTGCGGTATGCTCCAACCCAAGGTGATCGACGACCTGAACCTGAGGGACTACGGTTTCGGAATCTACAATACGGATCCTACCTCCATCTATATGTTTCCTGATGACACCTATCTATGCACCTGGAAGGATGAAGCAAAACTGGTCGAGGAGATCGAAAAGTTCTCCAAGAAGGACGCCAAGACCTATATAGAGGTGCAACGATATTTCCAGAGATACCGGGAGTACTTCACCCCCTTCTGGCTCAGGAATCCTCCCAGCCTGGCGGAGCTGACGGCCCGATTCCAAACACCCGAGGAGCAGGAGGCGTTTCGGACCATAATGATGGGCAGCGCCGGGCAGTTCGCCAGAGAAAAGTTCGAGTCGGAGGCGGTCAGGGTGATGGCCTCTACCCTCGCCGCCACGGGCAACTCCACCAGCCTCGATAGCAAGGGGAACATGTACAAGATGTTCTGGGCCGCTATGGCCGAGGCCACCGGGGACCTGGGTGTGTGGGGATACAGCCGCGGCGGCATGGGGGGCATCACTCAGGCCATGGCCAGCTCTGCTCAGGCCAGGGGTGCGGACATCAGAACTAGCACTGAGATAGATCACGTGCTTGTGGAGAATGGCACAGCCAGGGGGGTGGTCCTCATCACGGGTGAGGTGATCAGGTCCAGGGCAGTGGCCTCCAACGCCGACCCTAAACGGACCTTCCTGAAGCTGGTCCAACCACAGCACCTGGACGACGCTTTCAAGAACAAAGTGGAAAATGTTGCCATGAGGGGAGACTTCGCCAAGCTGTTCATAGCGCTGGACGGACGACCCGAATGGGCCTGTTTCAAGGGCGAGGACCCCGGCACCCGTGACCACGGATTTATCACCATCATCCCTTCACTGAATTACGTGGAGGAATCCAGGCTGGAGGCCCTGGACGGCAGGCTGCCGGAGAAGGTCTGGTTCATTTTGACTGTCCAATCCCTTAGCGACCCGGGCCTCGCCCCAGAGGGCAAGAATGCCTTGACCGTCTATATCCAGTACATACCCTACAATCTGAAAGAGGGAAGTTGGGACGACGAAGACGTAAAGGAGAGGGCCGCCAATCTCTGCATCGACACCCTGGCGGAGTACGCCCTGAACCTGCGAGACATCATGATCGACTACCAGTTCTTCGGGCCCCGAGATATCGAAAGCAGGTTCTACCTGACGGAAAGCACCATGCACCACGGTGACATGTTCGCCGACCAGATGTTTTCTTTCAGGCCATTCTCGGGATGGGCCGATTATCGCACGCCTGTGCGCAACCTTTACCTGTGCGGGTCGGGGGCCCATCCGGGGGGCGCGGTAAGCGGGGCCCCGGGTCACAACGCCGCCCAGGAGATCATCAAGGACTGGCGGGAGGGGGTAATCGAGTAGTCTCCGCTCATGTTGCGGGCTCGATGCCGCCCTGGGCACAGGCACGGCCATCTTCCGTGGCAGCCGCCACCATCGCCCAGGGCCTTTACCGTCTAACCCCATCTGAATTTCTTGGGCACCTTTAGGCTCTCTTTCCGGATCGGTATTTGGAGACGAGGGCCAGGCTGTGGTTGAGTTAGACTCGCACATAGGGTTAAATAGTGGAGTTGCGTAGAACATGCCACTCCCTCACCCATTGAACCCCCGGCGTCGGACCTGGCCGTCCAGAACGATCTGGTTATGGCTGCCTCTTCTGCTGGCCATAGCTGTCCTGGCGCTGGTGGCGTGCAACGGCGATGACGCCCCCATCCCCACCCCCCTTCCTTCCCCCACGCCTACGCCATTTCTCAGCCCCACCCCGGACCCGAAAGTCATCCCCAGCGAGATATTGGGCGAGACTCGGGTCTTCGAGGGTGTGACCCTGGAGCGGCCCCTGCGTATCCTGTATTCGGACGTCACCTTTCAGGGATTGAGCTACGACACCTCTGTAACCGGGAACTTGCTCCACGTCACAGGCTCCACCATACGGTTTGTGCCTCCCTATCCGGACCTGTCTCCTTCACTATGGGGGTCGGACCTGGTCGTCATAGAGGACTCCACCATAGTCTTCGAGGACATACAGACGGATGACGATATCATCGGCTATCCCTGGCCCTTCACCCTGGTCCGGGGCTCCACCCTGGTCTATCAGAACATTCATCTCACCGGGGATCGGGCCCGCGCCTTCGAGGCCGTCATGCCGCCACCGGAGATATTCCAGGGCCGCAACACCCTGACATTTCGAGATACCAGCCTGCCCGGCTCCCTGTCTGGGGCCGGCACCGACTACGTTCTGGAAAACTGGACGGGCAACGACCTGTCCATTGTCAACGACAACAGCCTTCGCTTAACCCGCTCGCAGGTTGGCGAGCTCAGAGCACTGGATGATGCCCGGCTCACCCTGGAGGACGTCACTGCCCTGGAAGCCATCTATCTCCGGGAGGGCGCCACGGCAACAATACTAAACTCCAGGCTGCTTAACGAGCTGCGGGTCTCCGGAAGGGCCAGCCTGGCGATGCGCCGCTCCTCATTTTCCAGGGCCGTGTTCTTGGGACGGAGCCAGGCCCGCATAGAGGACCTACAGCCCGCTCAGAACGGCAGCTCATCAGTGCTTATCACAGTAGGCGGGGATTCCAGACTGGAGATCATAGATACTAGCCTGCTCCCCGCTCCCGATGATGAAGCCCTGGTTGTGGGTGACCGGGCCCGGGTGCTGCTGGAGAGGGTGCGTGGGCTCAGTGGCCGGCACCGTTTCTACGGAGACGCCGAGGTGACCCTGGTGGAATCCTCCGCCAGTTCCAGTCAGCCTTACGAGATCTTCCTGACCGGCCGGGCCCGCCTCCGGGTCAAGGACTCCACCCTCGATGCGGTCTACCTTCAAGACGAGGCAGTCCTCGAGTTGGAGAACAGCACCATAGGCCGGGTTTACTACCAGGTGGTGGTCCAGGGTCAGGCGACCTTGACGCAGCTCGGTTTCACCGGCCAGGTCAGCATCAATACTCCCACCCTTGACAGTACTTCCACAGTGGAAGAGATGCAGCCTCTGGTCTTCGTGCCAAAGGGGGCCTCCCTTGCGGCCTCAGATGCCGAGATAAAACGGCTCACCGTAGAAGGCGAGGCCTCCCTGGAATCGACTGCCGTCGGTGAGCTGTGGGTGACGGGTGCAAACGCCCTGGTCAACGTCTCCGGCGGTTCGATCCAGACCCACTACTTCAGCCTCCACTCGGACGGGCCACGGGGCCTTGTGCGAGACGGCGCAGGGCTCACCGATATCAGGCTGGTAGAGGCGAATATCGGCAGCAATACCATCGTAGGGGAGAGGAAACTGGGATTGATCTCCGCCACGGGGGACCATCTGATCGAGATTCAGGGTACAGAAGTACAGCGACTCCGCGCTGGAGGAGATGCTCGAGCCATCCTGGTCAACGTGGACTTCCAGCATTTAGAGACCACCGACTCGGCAGTTGTCACTATTCTCGGCAGCGGCAATAAAGCTAGGAATAATATTAACCGGGGCCATGTTCTGTCTCCGGATTTTCCAGGACAGGTGGAGGCCTATGGGGACAGCATCGTCTCGATAGAGAGCAGTGACCTTATGTTCAACGCCGTCGTTTACGACCAGGCCCTCCTGACGCTGAACAGGTCCCGCATCGGCAGCCTGATGGCCCGCGACCAGGCCTCCGCGACCCTTCAGAACAGCGAGGTGGCGAACCTGGTAGCCCAGGACCAGGCCAGAATCACGGCTTTCGGATCAACTATCGCACAGGACTCCTATGTCCTGGACCGGACCGAGGTGAGCTTCGTGTGCAGCAGGAGCAGAGATCTCTTTATCGGCGCCCGAAACGATTCCCTGGCCAATGGCATCCTCTGGATCGTCGACTCCCCTGAAATCGTCTCCGGGGGCTGCCAGCCTGAGCAAACTCGGTATCCCCTCTCGGGCCTCGTGCCCCTGGCCGCCTTTCCCCAGGTGGACAACCCTTCCCTGGAGGACGCTGGCCTGTCGGCCTTTGGGGTCGTGGGGTTCCGGATACTAGTTGACGGACAGCCCAGCGACTCAATGAGACTGCTGGACGACCGCTTCGACTGGACTTACTCCTCAGGACAAGAACCGTTGATCGGATATGGCTGGGACACCACCCTGGTGGGAAACGGCCGACACAGCATCACCCTCGTGGCCCGGGGCCTGGACGGCGTAGAGAGACGCTGGACTACTTTCCTCGCGGTCGAGAACTAGCATCACGGTATGACCGACCTACCCGAGATAAAGCCGGGCTGCCGAGAAGAACACCGTGATCACGCACAGTCCATTTTACAAGAGTAAATATGAGCTGCTTATTTAGTAGACACTTACGTAAGTATATGCTAATATAGTCTTATGGTTGATTTGGCCCTTCGAGCTATAGTTGAGCCCCGCCGCCGGGAGATACTCCGCCTGGTACAGAGTTCGGAGCTCTCCGCCGGTGAGATAGCAGCCCATTTCACCGTGACCCGACCGGCCATCTCCCAGCACCTCCGGGTCTTGACCCAGGCTGGACTCCTGGCGGTGCGGCGGGATGGAACCCGCAGGATCTACCGCACAAGGCCAGAGGGCCTGGAGGAGGTGCGAAGGTTCCTGGAGCAGTTCTGGCAGGACAGCCTGGAGCGCTTAAAGGAGGCCGCAGAGGCCGAGGAAAGGAGTCACCACAATGGCAGAAACTAAACAGAAAAACGCAGTAGAGATAGAACTGCGTATAAACGCCCGGCCCGAGACAGTCTTTCAGTACTTTACAGACCCCAAGAGGATACTTCAGTGGCAGGGACTCAAGGCAGAGTTGGACCCTCGTCCCGGGGGAATATACAGGGTAGACATGAACGGCAGAGACGTGGCCAGGGGCGAATATCTGGAGATCGTGCCTAATAAGCGTATCGTTTTTACCTGGGGATGGGAGGGCAGCCACGTTCCCCCCGGCTCCACCACCGTGGAGATCACGTTACAGGTCGATGGCGACGGCACCATCCTCCGCTTGCGACACACGGGCCTGCCCGAAGACCAGAGGGAGCTCCACGCCCAGGGCTGGGCCCATTACCTGGAGCGTCTGGCGGAGGCAGCGTCCGGCGGGGACCCGGGCGCCGATCCGTGGGCCAAATCGGAGAGTCCCGGCGCCTAGCCATCCATCGTATTCCACATAGGCCGGCGGCCTCATGGCCCGGGCCATGATAAAATTGCAATAGCATATAAGGGCAAGGAGAAAAATATGCCACATCCAGTAGTCCACTTCGAGATCGCCTGCAAGGACGGCGAAGCCGGGCAAAAGTTCTACGCCGACCTCTTCGGGTGGAAGATCAGCGCCGACAACCCCATGAACTATGGCATCGTTGAAAAGGACGGGGAAAATGGGATCGGAGGCGGTATCACGGGAATTTTCGATGGAAGCGATCATCCCGGGGTGACGTTCTACATCGAGGCCGATGATCTCCAGGCATGCCTCGACAGGGCGGAAAGCCTGGGAGGCAAGACGGTTATGCCGGTCACCGAGATACCTGGTTTCGTGACAATAGCCCATTTCTCGGACCCGGATGGCAACGTAATAGGCCTGGTCAAGTCCATGTGATAGAGAGGGGCACAGCGCTCCAAATTCGCGGGAACGGCCGGAAATGGTGGTTGGCACCTGTATTTGGGTTATCTGGCCCTCACGCGAAGCGCTCCGACCGTTTATGGTCGGAGCGCTTCGCAATCCACCTCTGAATCCCGAGGCTATGCGGCAGCCTTATCCCTTTGCGCCACCGCAACACCCTGCATAGCGACCTTGGCCTGGGGCCGCCTTAGCCCGATCTCCTCTGTCATCGTCAACTCGTGGCTGCACTGGAGGCAGGCTATATAAGAACCGTGTATATCCGAGCCGGTGAACAGGTCACCGTGGCATCTTGGGCAGGACTTGAACCAATACATCTTCTTCTCCCCCGGTTAGCTTTTCTCTTTTACTGTGATAAACCCCATTCTCAGCAATCCGTATCCCTGCTTACCCTCACTTTCGTCTTCAAAGTCGATTCTTGTCAGGCAGTCCGTTACTACTGAGATGCGCTTCCGCCTATTTGGATTCATCTCATTTGAGTAATGCTCCGACTCCTGTGGCCGGTTACGCCTCCGGCAGCGATACGGCACGAGAAGTTGGAAACAGATATAATCCTGCATTCTCCAGATCAAGCCGAGCAATTAGAGGGTTCCTGACGTAGAATGGTTTCAAAACGCCTCTCCGCAGCTTTGTGAGAGGAGGATGGCCGGAGTCCCACGGGGCCAGGATAACAATTCGGTTTGACAAGGAGTGTGTTCAATGAGGCAGATCGGATGAACAGTACCGCCTGGGAGGATGACTACAGGCGGAAGATCGTTTCTCCGGCATCGGCAGCCCAGGTCATCAAATCGGGAGACAATGTTCTCTTCCCTAACGTGTACTTTGGAATATTGCCACATGCCATAGTTGCCCGCCGAACGGAACTGCGGGACGTGACAATCGATTGTTGCGCTCCTTTTTACGACCCTGGATGGTTTTCGCCGGGCATGGAGGAATCATTTAATCCAATCATACGCACATACTTGTATGCCATGCGTCATGCCCATGATGCGGGCCGGGCCCCGTTTCTCCCCTATACCCATGGCACATGGGTCAAACCTCATCGAGACAATCGCTCAACAAAGCGCGATATCGATGTTTTCATCGTGGAAGTCTCGACGCCGGATGAGAACGGGTTCTGCTATTTCGGTCGAGGTGTTTGGGAGAGCAATTATTTTGCAAAACATGCCAGAACGGTGATCGCTGAAGTAGATGCAGACCTGGTCAGACCTCGCGGAAATGCGTCGATCCACGTTTCGGAGATCGACTATGTGGTCGACATCACCGCTGGGCCACTGAGCCAGGTCGAAGTGGAGAGGCTTGTCAGTCGAATTCCTGAAGAGAAGCGCGAGAAAGCTCGAAAACACGTTACTCTTATGGAGCCCAGGCTATCGCGCTCTATACTCCCAATCGTAGATAAGGCAGACGTTGATGCATTGGAGAGAGCGATCCACATTGACAGCCCAACGGATGTGATGAAATCGATAGCCGAGAACCTGAAGCCAATCCTGCGAGACGGAGACGCCATTCAGATTGGGGCTGGTAGCCACACACGCCACCTGGTGCAGCTTGGAATATTCGATGACCTGAAAGACCTGAGCATCTTTTCTGAGATCGGATGTCCTGGCCTGGGTTTCCTTGTGCAGCGCGGAATTGCGACGGGCAGATATGCCGAGTTGCACCCCGGCAAGGCGGTTCTAACCAGCTTCTTGGGTATGCTCCCGGATGAACTGAGATGGGCAGACAATAACCCGTTGTTCGAACTGTATCCCGGCGAGGAGGTTATCAACATTACCAATATCGCCAAGCAAAACAACATGGTTGCCATAAACAACGCTGTGCAAGTAGACCTAATCGGCCAAATAAACTGCGAATCGCAGTTCGGGCCACGGCTGATAAATGGAGCGGGCGGGCAGATCGAGTTTCATATCGGGGCTTTTCTGTCAGTCGGGGGTCGGGCTGTTACAATATTGCCGTCTACCTGGGGTGACGGAGATGTATCGACTATCGTTCCCTATTTCGAGAGTGGCACCCTGGTAAGCCTCTCCAGATACTGGGCTGACTATGTGGTGACTGAATGGGGCGTTGCCGAACTGGCCGGCAGGACGCAGCGCGAGCGCGCGCAGGAGCTGACCAGGATAGCCCACCCGAAGTTCAGGGGCGAGTTGACTGAAGCTGCAAAGGATATCCATTAACTGGCCCGCCTGCCACCGGATGACAACCTTCCGACCGATGGAGCAATTGATGATTGCGCCCGCTGACCGCATAGCCATAGCCCGCTCAGAGTATCAGGCCCTAGACTCCTATCTTCAGGGCCTCCCACCCGAGGGATGGGCCAGGGCCAGCGCCTGTGAAGGCTGGCAGGTCCGGGACGTGGTGGCCCACCTCATCGGCACAACCGACTTCCAGGCCGCCATGATCCAGAGAGCCCTGAAGGGGGAGCCGGAGCCCCCTTTAGATGTCAAAGGCACCACCGTCAGGTCCAGGAGCGAGGCCATAGCACGCCAGGCCATCGGCCTGCGTGAAAGGCTGACGCCCGACCTCCTCACCCCTTTCGTCGAGCATTATCGCCAGCTGTTCGACCTTCTGGAGGAGGCCCTGAGCAGCTTTGCCGTCTCGGGGTCGGCCCCGCCAGACACAGCCGCGGAGCCCGTCCTTGCCGATGGTGGCGTGGAATCGGCTCCTGCCGAGGGCGCCAGCGGGCAGTAACCCTTAGCCCAGTAAGCCGTCCCCCTGAGGTGCCCTGAATCCGGAGGCTTACCCCAGGGGGACGGCGCGCCAGAGGAGCAGCCCGCCGACGATGACCAGGACCAGGGCCATGGCCCGGACCAGGGTGTCGATGTTCACCC
>JADFJI010000293.1 GCA_022566235.1 Chloroflexota bacterium | reverse complement strand
TAAACCATAAACCGCATTGCGTGCCGAGCCAGTACCCGCTCAGCTCTCCAAACGTTCCGCCAATCCCCGATACCACACCCAGTGCAATTGGGTTCGTATCCTGGGCCATTAGCACCACAATAGCGAATGCGGGCGATGGAATCAGAATAGTCGCAGCACCAAGCCAGCTAATGACGAATGCCAGCGGGTAGCCCCAGGGACCAACGTTCGTAAGTACCGACCGAAGCCCGAAAATCAGACTTGCGAATATGATGCTAACTAGAAGGAATAGACCGATTTTTTGAAGGAGCGTCAGATTGACACTGAGCAACACACGCTGCCTGCTGGCAATTGATTGTAGGGTGATATTAGGCATGTTATCTCAGCCTGCACTTCTGTGTAGAGGTCCGAATTAGTTTCGTTGAAATCGCCATGCAGGCCGTCTCTGCGCTGGGGCTGGCTTGGGTAAACCTCAAGAACGACCCAAGACCTTGAAATCAAGTGCAGACTGCTTAAGAGAGCTAGCAGTGCTACTTTCTCATTATAGTGCCAAATACACTATTCGGCTTGTGTTGACCTTAGTTAACGGCTTTTGCCACAGGCCCGGCGCCCAGTTACCGATAGAAACACCTTTGCTCTCCTTGACGAGTTTTTGTTTGGTTGCTAGCATCTAGTCAGAGAGAAGAGCTCTAGCATCTAGGAGGTAGATGATGGAAATCACGTTGAATCATACGATCGTCCCTTCCAAGGATAAAGTCGCCTCAGCCAAGTATTTCGCCCGCATCTTTGGCTTCGAATACAACGGTACGTCAGGCCACTTCGCTCCCGTGAAGGTGAACAAAACCCTCACGTTGGATTTCGACAACCGTGAGGATTTCGAAAGCCACCACTACGCTTTTCACGTGAGTGAAGATGACTTCGATGGCATACTAGGTCGCCTTAGAGAAGAGAAAATCCCGTATGGTAGCGGCCCTGGCTCACAAGAAGACATGGAAATCAACCATTGGAACGGTGGAAGCGGGCTTTACTTCAAAGACCCCGATGGACACTTATTCGAGCTGCTGACCAGACCCTAGCAAGAGTTCTAAGGCCTGATTGCTGCGGTTATCAACCAGTTCTCCCACCTCCCTTCCCCCAATCTTGGTGTCAGGTCAGGTCGCAATAATTCAGGCCCTATCCAGGAAACCCCACGAGAACATGAAGATCACAAAAGTTCGTTCGTTTCCCTTGGGTGGGGAGGCAGGCTAATTTTTCCAAAGGCCACCAGCGGAAATCATTAGGCAGCTATTAGAAGCACTCCGAGGCCATGTCCACGGGGAAGCTCGACCCTCTCCCCCGTTTCAATGAAAAACCCTACTGGCCCTTCCAAAAGGATAGGACACTACTGAAGATAAAGAGAGGAGAGAGCAATGACGATCATCGATAGAAAACAGGCCTCAGCGCAAAACTCATTTCCTGGAATAGACAGGTGGACGCACGTCGACGGAGAGATGGGGGCACAGTCTCTCAGCGTGATGGACCTACATATGTCTGCAGAATCGACAGTCCCTACTCACACTCACCCAACGGAAGAGGCGATGGTGGTGCTGGAGGGACAGCTGGAGGCTATCATTGGGGACGAGGTGGTGACGGTTCAACAGGGGCAGACAATCCTGGCTCCGGCCGGTGTAAGGCACGGGTTGACCAACAGGTCCGGAGCCGTTGCCCGGATAATGGCGATCTTTCCCACCGCTACCGTCGATCGCACCTTCGTAGACTAACCGGCTGCTGCTTCACTCCCCCTTGCTCCGTCGGGTACACTTGCCTGAAGGAGCATTAAGGGAGGGCTAAGAATTAGCAATGGGGACCTATCGGCTATACACCGGGAACGACGGCCAATCTCATGTCGAATCTATAGAGTTGGCCAAAGCGTCCAATTGGGCCCAGGGGCTGGCCGTCACCAAGATCACCTTTCAAGAGCAGCCCGTGGGGAAATTTCTGGACTGGCACCCTGCGCCGAGACGTCAGTTCGTCATCATCCTCTCAGGGCAACTAGAGATCGGCCTGGGCGATGGCACCAAACAGGTCTTTGGCCCCGGTGATGCCCGCTTAGTGGAAGACACCACGGGCCAGGGTCACACTACGGCGGTTTACGGCAGCCAGCCCTGCGTTACGGCCACCATCCCGTTGAAAGACCAATAATGGCCGAAGGCCTGCGATGCCGGTAAGTTTATTTAACACCAAATCAGAGGAGGGAACCGTGCAGGCTACCCCCGTGAATGTCGAAGGGATTTATTCGTTCCAAGACAATCTGAAAATATCGCATGCTGTCAGTACCGGCAACACTGTCTACGTCTCGGGTCAGATCGCCCTGGACCCGGATGGTAACGTGGTGGGGGAAGGGGATGTAGAGGCCCAGGGAGACTATATCTGGGGGAACATACAGAAGGTGTTGCGAGCAGCGGGCGCCAGCATGGATGATGTGGTGAAGGTTTTCCAGTTCGTGGTGGGGCGGGAGAATTTCGCCGGTATGGCCATGTCACGGCGCAAGGTTCTGGGAGATGAACCGTTCCGGGCCACCACGGCCATTGTGGTCGCGGGGCTTATGAGGTCAGAGCTTTTGCTGGAGGTGGACGTGATCGCCGTCATCGGGGAGAAAGAGTACCAAGCCGGTGAAAATAAAGAGCGATTCGGCCACTGGAGGTCTATAAAGACCGAGGGGATCTATTCGTACCCGAGCCATCTAAAGATCGCTCACTCCGTCAGGGTTGGGAATACCGTCCACATCTCCGGCCAGACCGCCCGGCGCCCCGATGGCACTGTGGCGGGAAAGGGAGACGTGGAAGTCCAGGCGAACCTTATGTGGGACAACATAGAAAAGGTGTTGGCCGACGCAGGAGCCACCATCGATGATATCGTAAAGGTGTTCCAGTTTGTGGTCGGCGCCGACAATTTTGCCGGCATGACAAGAGCACGGCGTAGGGCTCTCGGCGAAGAGCGTCTTCGAGCCGTAACGTCGTTGGTGGTTTCGGGGCTCGCCAAGCCCGATCTGCTGCTGGAGATAGATGTGATAGCAGTGGTCGGTGACTAGTTAGGGCCCGGGCCCCGGTCAAAGGCGGCCGGTCCGGCAACGGGAAGCAACATGAACGATCCCTCCCTAATTAGGTTCAGCATAAATGGCAGTCCTCCGATTAGATTACTTGGTAAGGAGGACTTGTCTTGAGTAGAAATAGGTTCACCGAGGAGCAGATCATCAGCGTGTCACCGGAGACCTAGGAACAGGCTGAAAAAGAGCCTCTCATCCCCCAGAAGAGGTCTTTTCGGAGATATCCTGAATCCACCCGTTTTCAATGACGCAATCGGCATCCCCCATTAGAGACCCCAACCGTC
>JADFJI010000292.1 GCA_022566235.1 Chloroflexota bacterium | reverse complement strand
CCCCCAGATATAAATTTACTCCCCCTTCCTGGCCAGGAAGGGGGATAGGGGGATGGTCGAGACTCTGTTACTCCGTGGTGACGGTGGCCTTGTTGCCGTCCAGGGCGGCCCGCAGGGTGTGCCAGGCCAGCACCGCGCACTTGACCCGGGCCGGGAACTCACTGACGCCGGTCAGGGCCGCCAGCTTGCCCAGCTTGTCTATCGCCTCGAAGAAGTCGATGCCCTCGGTTACGGCGGTGCGAAAGGAGTCGAAGAACTCCCTGGCCTCATCCCTGGTCATCCCCTTCACCACCTCGGTCATCATGGAGGCGGAGGCTTTGGAGATGGCGCATCCACCCCCCTCAAACCCGATCTCCCTGATGACATCTCCGTCCATCTTGACATCGACGTTGATGAGGTCGCCGCAGAGTGGATTGTAGCCCTCGGCGGTCCCATCGGGGTCTGGGAGACGACGGAAGTTGCGAGGCGTTCTGTTGTGGTCCAGGACCGCCTGCTGGTACAGGTCAGAGAGATCGCTCATAGAGTGAAGACCTCGATGACCTTATCCAGGCCCTTCACCAGGGCATCTATGTCCGCTCTGGTGTTGTAGAAGGCCAGGGAGGCCCTGGCGGTGGCCGCGATTCCGTAGTGTTTCATGACCGGCTGGGCGCAGTGATGCCCCGTGCGGATGGCTACACCCTCGGTGTCAAGGACGGTGCCCACATCGTGGGCGTGGACCTGGTCCAGGAGGAAGGATAGGACCCCCGCTTTCTGGCTGGCGGTGCCTATGATCCGCACCCCCTCTATGGAGGATACGGCTTCTGTGGCATAGGAGAGAAGCGACTTCTCGTACTCCTCGATGTTGTTCATGCCGATCCGGCTGACGTATTCCAGGGCCGACCCCAGGCCGATGGCCCCAGCCACGTTGGGGGTTCCGGCCTCGAACTTGTAGGGCAGGTCGTTATAGGTGGTCTTCTCGAAGGTCACCGACCTTATCATGTCCCCGCCGCCCTGGTAGGGGGGCATCGAGTCCAGTATTTCGGCTTTCCCATAGAGGATGCCCATGCCCGTGGGGCCAAAGACCTTGTGACTAGAGAAGACAAAGAAGTCGCAATCCAGGTCTTGAACATCCACCGGGCGGTGGGGGACCGCCTGGGCGCCGTCTATCAGGACCGGCACACCCCGCTCATGCGCTATCTCGATTATGCTCTTCACCGGGTTCACCGTGCCCAGGGCATTGGAGATATAGGTCATGGATACCAGCTTGGTCCGCGGGCCCAGCATCCTCTCGTATTCGTCCAGCAGAAGCTCTCCATCGTCGTTGAAGGGCACTACCTTTAGGACTGCGCCCTTCTCCTCGCATAGGATCTGCCACGGGACGATGTTGGAGTGGTGCTCCATCTCCGATATGATGATCTCATCACCCTGCTGAAGGTGGGCCCTGCCATAGCTGCTGGCGACCAGGTTGATGCCCTCCGTGGTGCCTTTAACGAAGATGATCTCCCTGTCCTCGTCGGCGTTAAGGAAGCTCCGGACGATGCCCCGGGCCCCTTCATAGGCCTGGGTGGCCTGCTCGCTCAACGCGTGCAGCCCACGATGGACGTTGGAGTTGTAGGACTCGTAATAGTCGGCGATGGCGTCGATGACCTGCCGGGGTTTCTGGCTGGTGGCGGCGTTGTCCAGGTACACCAGGGGTTTCCCATGGACCAGCTGCTTCAGGATAGGGAAGTCCTCCCTCAGCTTTTGGACCGACCTCTCATCCAGGGGCTTTCCCAGGCCCTCTGGGACTTCGATTTTAGCGGGACCGGCCATCACATCTCCTCATGTAGTAAGGACCTTAGTCTTGACCTGAAGCCGCTCCTGGGTAAGGCCTTCAAAAAGCTGGCGGATCTCGTCGGACTCGATCTGGGAAAGAACACCCTGAGCGAAACCGTATGTGAGGAACAGCCGTGCCGCTTCCTGTCCGATGCCCCGGCTGTTCAGGTAGAAGAGCGCCTCCTCATCCAACTGGCCGACGGTGGCCCCGTGGGTGCATTTCAGGTCATCGGCGAATATCTCTAACTGGGGCTTCGTGCTCACCTGGGAGTCTTCGGACAGCAGAAGGTTCTTGTTGGTCTGATTGGCGTCCACCTGGTGTGTGCCCTTTCTGGCGATGATCTTCCCGTTGAATACCGCCCGAGAGTGCCCATCGAGGATCCCTTTGTAAAGCTGCCGGCTGGGAGTAAAGGAGCTCTGATGGTCTACGGTGGTGTGGTTATCGATATGCTGCTGGTCGCCGGTCAGGTAGAGGCCGTTCAGGCTGCAGGAGCTGCCCTCTGCTCCCAGGGAGACCTTGAGACCATTCCTCCCCAGGCGGCCGCCCAGGTCCATGTAGAAGGAGGTGAACCGGCTGTCCTGACCCTGTTCCACCCGGGTGGCGCTGACATGGTAGGCTTCCCGCCCCTCACTCTGGAGCCTGTAGTAATCCAGCCGGGCCTCGGAGCCCAGGACCACCTCCGTCACTACATTGTTGAAATAGGGCCCTTGACCCGGGCCCTCGTAGCTCTCCATTACCACAGCGCGGCTGCCCTCTGCCAGGACTATCAGGTTCCTGGGATAAGAGACGGTGGCCTCGCCGCCTGTAGAAGCCGAGAACAGAATGTGGACCGTGGCATCCAGGGTAACGCCTTTGGGCACGTAGATGAAGGCACCATCCCTGATGAAGGCGGTGTTGAGGGCCACGAAGCCGTTCTCTCGGATATCAGCGTACCGGGCCAGGTGGGGTTGGACCAGGTCGGCCTCCTGGACGAGGGCCGACGCCAGGCTCATGACCCTGGCCCCGGGGGGCAGTTCTGGCACCGATGAAAGGGCCGGAGCGAAGTCCCCGCCTACAAAAGCCAGTTCGATCCATCCGTGGGACTTCGCTGTCGAGGCGGTGACCCCGGCCGAGGGCTGACGGCCGTTGCTACACTCCCACGGCGGGACAAACCTGGCCCTGGCTATGGGGGCGACGTTGGTGTATTTCCAGTCTTCATCCCGGGTCGTGGGGAACCCGACCTCATCGAAGCGGGTGATGGCTTCCTCACGGATCCTTCGCAACCAGCTGGGGGCTTGGGTCCCTGGGTCACTTTGGAGGGAGTTGAACTGGGTGAGGTAGGTCTCCCGACCCTCCCGAACTTGCACCAATATCGATTCTCCTGCCTGGGTTCTGGGGCGGGCTATACGGTCTTGGCCTGTTCCCTAACCCAGTCGTATCCGTGTTCCTCCAGATGCAACGCCAGCTCCTTGCCACCCGACTCCACTATTCTGCCGTCCATCAACACGTGTACGAAGTCCGGCGTTATGTAGTTGAGGATGCGCTGGTAATGAGTAATGAGGAGTATCGCCTTAGAAGGGT